>DASVEC010000540.1:0-13480 GCA_036380755.1 Iamia sp.
AGTACCGCGGCTCAGACGCGCACGTTTCGCCCGAGCGCGACCGCAGCCGGACCCCTACGCTCGGTGTCGTGGCCATCACGATCCTCGACCCGCTGCTGACCGACGAGGAGGCGGACGAGATCGTCCGCATCTGGCACGACCACGGCAGTTACGGCCAGTACAGCAACGAGGGGTTCCCCACGACCTTCGCTCCCGGGCTCGGCCAGCGGTACGACGCGGCGGCGAACTTCGTCCGCAGCGGCGGCCGCTTCGGGCGCGCGGCAGAGCCAACGCGGATGCTCGCGGCGCGCACGAACTACTTCCGCGAGACGTACGCGTACGGCGACGACGTCTTCGCCGCCGGGGTCGAGGCGTTCCGCGACAGCGAGGCGTTGGTGGCCGCGGCGCGCGACTTGCACGGGCGCGACGTCGTCGTCCCCGCGATCGTCTACGCCAACGTGCTGCTGCCCGGCCAAGAGCTCGCGGTGCACACCGACGTGCCCGAGTTCCGCGGGGCCAACCGCAAGATCGTGCCGCAGTGGCTGCTCGTCGCCATGCGCCACTCCGAGCTGTTCGAAGCGTGGCGCATGCCGATCGCGACGGGCGTGTCGTATTTCGGCAACGCGTCGGGCGGCGCGCTCGCCTACTACCCGGACGGCCCGAGCGGCGACCCCGCGGTCTACGAGCCGGTGCACAACACCGCGGCGTTGCTCGACACCGACACGATCTTCCACGGGGTCGACCGCGTCGACGGCGACGACGCCCCGCTCGAGCGCCTGCGCCCCGGGATGCGCCTCGACCATCTCGGCGACCAACGCTGGGCGGTCGTCGACGAAGGCGGCGAGACGATGGCCGAATACGCGACCGACGACCTCCGCTACTCGCTGTCGTGGAAGGCGTACTGCTTCGCGGACGAGGACGAGCGTGCGGCGTGGAGCGACCACACGGACGACCTCACGCTCGACCGCATCCTCGACACCCTCGAGCGAGATCTGCGCCAGCGAGGGCGCCTAACCGGTGATCGTCCCGCAGACGTCGACTTCGGTCGGCTCCTCATCGAGGAGTACATCCACTTCCCCGCGCCGCAGCCGGCCTGATCCCCGTTCTGGGTGCAGAAACTCGCGCTATGCGCGAGTTTCTGCACCCAGAACGAGAAGAACCCGTCAGCCCCGCTGCCAGAACCGTCGTCGCCGCGTGTCCGCGGGCGTCGACTCCGGCATCGCGTCGGCGCCCTGGGCGGAGTGGTCGAAGGCCGCGGCCTTGGCCCGCGTGATCGTGTCGAACCCCGACTTCTCCCAGCCGCACTCGCACTCGACGCGGAAGCTGCCCCCGCCCGACGAGTCGATCACCCACTCGGGCTCGTAGATGACGTGCCGCTCAGGCCTGGTCACGAGCGAAGGCTACCGGCGGACCCGCGTCACGCTCGCCATGGCTCGGGGTCGAACCCTGCGTAGCGCGCGGCCATCCCGGCGAGGGTGTCGCTCGTCCAGTACGGGTGACCGGGCGGCGGGAACCCGAAGGTCTGCAATTGCTTCGGCGTCGCCCGCGCCACGAAGGCGTGCCACGGCTCCGTGTTGGCCTTGTCGGTCCACCCCCGCCGGGCGATCCAGTCGTGCGCCGCGACGCGGAAGTTGAGGTGGATCGTGTACCGCGCCCCACGGGGCCGCGTGAGCTCGCTGCCTCGGTGGAACGTGTCGATGCGGTACGCGACCACCGTGCCCGCGGGGCCGGCGGCCGCGACCTCGGCGTCGTAGAGGTGAGGCGTGCCGCTCGTCGCAGACCACGTCGGGAACTCGGGGTCGACCGGCGCGTCGACCCGGGGGTACCAGTTCGGGATCGCGGGCAGCGCCGCGGTGTGCTCCATTGGGACGTACCGCGGCGGGCCCAGCTCCACCGGCACGTCGCACAGGTACAGGAACATCTCGACCTGCCGCGCCGGCGCGCCGGGCTCTGGCACGAGCAGCGACTGGCTGAGGTAGTCGCGATGGTGCGGCTGGTCGTACGCGGCGGCGCCGGTGTACTTGGCCCACGCCTCGATCGAGTACACCCGCAGGTCGTCGTCGCCGAGCAGGTCTGCCGCGAGGTCGATCAACCGCTCGTGGACCGCGACGAGGTTCAGCTCGACTGCGTCGAACGGGAAGTTCGTGATCCCGCCGAACTCGTCGCGAAAGCGAGCGTTGCGCGCCGGGTCGACGTCGTCGTGGAACTCGTCTGCGGTCGGGAAGACTGCGGGCAACGCCTCGCGCGCGGCGCTCAGATCGTCGTCGTCGAGGTACGCGGGCAGGATCGCGAAGCCGTCGCACGCGAAGTCGACGCGCGCGTTCGCGGTCACGACGCGGCGAGCTCGTCGCGCAGCTCGCGTTTGAGGATCTTCCCCGACGCGTTCCTCGGCAGCTGGTGGTCGACGATCTTGACGACGGTCGGCACCTTGAACGGCGCCAGCCGCTCGCGCACGTGCGCTTGGAGCTCCTCGACGGTGAGCGCGACGTCGCGGCGCGGGAACACGACGGCCGCTACCTCCTCGCCCAGGCGCTCGTGGGGCACGCCGAACACCGCGGCCTCGTAGACCTCGGGGTGTTCGTAGAGCGCGGCCTCGACCTCGGCGCAGTACACGTTCTCGCCGCCTCGAAGCACCATGTCCTTGGCGCGGTCCTCGACGTAGACGAACCCCTCCTCGTCGATGCGGCCGATGTCGCCGGTCCGAAGCCAACCGTCGACGATCGTCTCCGCCGTCGCCTCGGGCTTGTTCCAGTAGCCGCGGATGAGGTTCGGGCCTTTGAACCAGATCTCGCCCCGCTCGTTCACGGGCACCGACCTGCGGTCGGGATCGCGCACGTCGATCTCGAGGATGGGAGTGGCGCGACCCGTCGACGTGGGATGGGTGACGTAGTCGGGACCGCCGTTCTGGGGGCCGTACGCGTTCGTCTCCGTCATGCCGTAGCCGATGCCCGGCTGGGCCTTGGTAAAGCTCGTCGACACCCGGCGGACGAGCTCGGGCGGCGCAGGTGCGCCACCTCCGCCGACCGACACGAGCGACGACGTGTCGTAACTCGCGAAGTTGGGCGACTCGAGGAGGTCCCAGCTCTGGGTGGGCACGCCGACGAAGTTCGTCACCTTCTCGCGCTCGATGAGCTGCAGGGCGCGCTCCGCGTCCCACTTGTACATCATCACCAGCTTGATGCCGGCGCTGAAGCAGCTGAGCATCACGGGCACGCAGCCGGTGACGTGGAACAGCGGCACGATGAGGATGAATGCCGACGGGCCGGTCGGCGTCGGTGTGTCCGGCCTGCGGAGGCGCTCCAGCGCGGTCTTGCACCCGAAGCCCATCAGCGCCTGGACGATCGCCCGGTGCGTCGACACCGCACCCTTTGGCCGGCCGGTCGTCCCGGAGGTGTAGAGGATCGTCGCGTCGTCGTCCGGCCCGATGTCGACGACGGGCGGCGCGGCCCCGAGGGCGACCACGTCTTCGTACCGGTCGACGCCGTCGAACGACGCGTCGCCCAGGCGCACGCCCAGCACCCGCACGCCCAACCGCTTGCACGAGCCGACGGAGCGCTCGACGCGCTCGCGGTCTGCGATCAGCACGGTCGCGCCCGAGTCGTCGAGCGCGTAGTCCATCTCGTCCTCGGTCCACCACGCGTTGAACGACACCGACACCGCGCCGACCGAGAGGATCGCCGCGAACGACACGACCCACTCCGGGTAGTTGCGCATCGCGATCGCGACCCGGTCGCCCTTGCCAACGCCATACGTCTCGACGAGCAGCGCGCCGAGCGCGTCGACGTTGTGCATCACGTCGGCGAAGGTCCACCGCTCGTCCTCGTACACGAGGAACGGGGCGTCGCCGCGCGCACGCGCCGTGTCGAAGATCTGCTTGAGGTTCGCGGGCGCGTGCTTGAAGACCGTCACGGGGACGCCGTCGATCTCGACCCGATCGGTCTCGAAGCGCTGGCCGGGAGCGGTGACCTGCGCAGTGGCGTCCTCGTAGCTGAGCGTCATGGCGGAGCGAGCCTACGCGGGCGGGCACGCAACTCCGGCCGGCGGTCTGCTACAGAGGTCGCATGCGGGAGCTCAGCCCGGAAGAGGTCACCGACCACGTCAAGCGGGTGGCGACCGACGGCTACACGATCGTCGAGGACGCCTTCGACACCGGTGTCGCGGACGACATCCGCGCCGACCTCGAACGGCTGGAGACCGAGCTCGGCATCGTGCCCGCGGAGAACCGGTTCGAGGGAACGAAGACGTGGCGGATCTACAACCTGCTCGTGCACGGGCCGCGTTACGAAGCCATCCCGGTGCACGCCAACGTGTTGCCGGTCGTCGAGCGCGTGCTCGACACGGGTTGCCTCGTCTCGTCGTTGTCGTCGATCGCGATAGGGCCAGGTGAGATCGCGCAACCGATCCACGCCGACGACCAGCTCATCCCGATCCCCAAGCCGCACCCGCCGACCGTGTGCAACACGATGTGGGCGATCACCGACTTCACCGATGCCAACGGCGCAACGCGACTCGTCCCGGGTTCCCACCTCGCCGATCGCAACCCGGACTTCACCGGCGACTACGAGACCGTGCCCGCCGAGATGGCCAAGGGCAGCGTGCTCGTGTGGCACGGCTCGTTGTGGCACGGCGGGGGCGCGAACACGACCGGCGAACGCCGCTACGGCATCGCCATGAACTACTGCGCGGGCTACATCCGCCAGCAGGAGAACCAGCAGCTCGGCATCCCCCAAGACCTCGTCCGAACGTTCTCGCCGCGCCTGCAGGAGCTCGTCGGCTACGGGATCTACATGGGCTTGATCGGCCACATCGACAAGCGGTCGCCCGCGAAGCTGCTCGGCCGCACGCCGCCTGGCGGGATGATCTGGGACGCGGCGCGCCCGTAGCTGGTCCGGGGCCACCCGAGGCCGTCGTCGGCGCGTTTGCCGCCGGGTCGGTCGAGCCGATGGCCGGCGGGCGCGGGCTCACGTGGCGAGGCGGCGACGTCGTGTTGAAGCCCGCGGCGGGAACGCCCGAAGACGCCTTCGTCGTGTCGTTGTTCCGGCAGTTGCACGCGCTCGACGGCGACGTCGGGTTCCGGGTACCACGACCGATCCCCGCGACCGACGGCCGCTGGTTCGTCGACGGGTGGCAAGCGTGGGCGTACGTGCCAGGAGCCACTGCGGGCGTTCGTGAGTGGCCCGCGATCGTGGGCGCGTCTCGCTCGTTCCACCGCGCCGTCGCTCGGGTGGTGCGGGAGCGGCCTTCGTTCCTCGGCACGAGGGACGACCCGTGGTCGATGGGCGATCGCGTGGCGTGGTCGGGCGAGGCGTTCGACGGTGGCGGCGCGCTCGGCGATCTCGTCTCGCGGCTTCAGGCGGTGATGCGCCCCGTCGACCTTCCCGACCAACTCGTCCACGGCGACATCGGCGGCAACGTCCTCGTCGAGCCCGGCCTCCCGCCGGCGGTCATCGACATGGCCGCGTACTGGCGCCCCGCCGGCTGGGCCATCGCCGTCGCGGCCGCCGACCTGATGGCGTGGTCGGGCGCACCGGCGTCGATCCTCGACGTCGACGGCGTGGGCGACAGCCAGCTGCTCGCGCGCGCGTTGGTGTACCGGCTGGTGACCGACGCGATCGCCCGTCGCGGCGACGCCGTCGCACTGGAAGCGTCACGGCGAGCGCACGCTCCTGTGGTCGAACTCGTGGTCGTACGCTCGGCCTCGTGCCGATGAACGTCAAGCCCATCCCCACCCTCGACGAACGGATCAACGAGATCCGCATGAAGACGGCGGAGATCGTCAACGAGTGGATCCTGCCGAACGAGGCGAAGCTCTGGAACTTCCGCCGCAACGGCGAGGCGAGCGATCACGATCGTCGCGAGGCGGTGCAGCTGCGCGAAGAGATCAAGGCGGTGGTGTGGAAGGCGGGGCTGTGGGCGCCGCACCTGCCCAAGGAGTACGGCGGGATGGGCCTCGACTTCCTCAGCCACGCCTACATGAACGAGGTGCTCGCGTACGCCATCGGCGCGGCCAGCCTCTTCGGCGTCGTCGCGCCGAACTCCGGCAACCAGTCGATCCTCGTGAAGTACGGCACCGACCAGCAGAAGCAGGACTGGCTGCTCCCGTTGATCGACGGGAAAATGGAATCCGGCTTCTCGATGACCGAGCCCGCCAACGCCGGGTCCGACCCTCGGTCGCTGACGACCAGCGCCGTGCTCGACGGCGACGAGTGGGTCATCAACGGGCACAAGTGGTTCACGTCGAACGGCATCGAGGCCGACTTCTTCATCGTGATGGCGAGGGTCGCCGACAGCGACGAGGACGCCAAGCGCAGGCAGGGCACGATGGCCCAGTTCATCGTTCCGACCAAGACCAAGGGCGTGAACATCGTCCGGGGCATCGGCATCTGGGGGCGGCACACCTCCGATCACTGCGAGGTCGTCTACGACAACGTGCGCATCCCGAAGGAGAACATCCTCGGCCAGGTCGGCCAGGGACACCAGGCCGCGCAGGACCGGCTCGGCGCCGGCCGGATCTTCCACTGCATGAACTCGGTAGGGCAGATGTGGCGCGCCTTCGACCTCATGGTCGAGCGGTCGCTGCAGCGGGAGGTGCACGGCGGGCTGCTCAAGGACAAGCAGTTCGTGCAGGGGTTCATCGCCGACAGCTACATCGACATCCAGGGCGCGCGGCTCATGACCATCCACTGCGCCGAGAAGGTCGACCGCGGCCTCGACGGCGCCCGCACCGACATCTCGGCCATCAAGATCGCGGTGCCCGCGGCGTACCACCGGGTCGTCGACCGGGCCATCCAGGTGTGGGGCGCAGCCGGCGTATCGAACGACCTGCCCCTCGCCGGGATGTACCTGGGCGCCCGCACCCTGCGCCTCGCCGACGGGCCGGACGAGGTGCACCGCATCCTCATCGCCAAGAACGTCCTCGGCCGCTACGAGCACGGCGAGAGCTGGGACTTCGGGAACTAGCGCCCTCGGCCGGGCCGGGCCGGTGGTGGTGGTGGTGGTGGCGCCGCCGGCTCCGGCCCGTCGGCGCCCCCGCGCCCGCCGGTGTCGGGTTCGGGCAAGCCCATCCCGCCGCCGCCCGGTCCGCCGCGCGGCATGTCGGGTCGGCCCATCCCGCCCCCGCCCGGCCTCGGTGGCCGCGGTCCCGCGCCCACTCGCGCCGGTGGCCCTGGTCGTCCCGGTGGCCCGGCTCGCCCCGGTGGTCCCGGTGGCGCCCGCCCCGGTGCCGGCCCCAGCCGTCCCGGCGGCCCCATGGGCGGTCCGCCGCCCCCCGGTGGCGGTCCTGGTGGCGGCCCCGGTCGTCCCGGTGGCCCGGCCGGTCGCCGGCCCCCGCGTCGCAAGGGCCGTCGTCGCCGCAACCGCGAAGAGCTGCGGCCCATGGACATGCCGGAGTACACCCCGGCCGAGGCCCCGGTCCCCGAGGGCGAGATCGTCATCGAGCGCGGGTCGACCCCGCAGGAGATCGGTCCCAAGCTCAACCGCACCGCGGCCGACGTGGTCCGCTTCCTCATGGCCGAGGGCGAGATGGTCACCGCGACCCAGTCGCTGACCGACGACATGATCGAGCTGTTCGCCGTCGACGTCGGGGCCGACGTCCGCCTCGCCGATCCCGGTGAGGAGGAGGAGGTCGAGCTGCAGAAGCGCCTCCTCGTCGACGAGCTCGACGACGAGGACGACGACGAGGGCTCCGAGCCCCGACCGCCGGTCATCACCGTCATGGGCCACGTCGACCACGGCAAGACCAAGCTCCTCGACCAGATCCGCAACGCCAACGTGGTCGCCGGCGAGGCCGGTGGCATCACCCAGCACATCGGCGCCTACCAGGTCGAGAAGGAAGGTCGTCTGATCACCTTCATCGACACCCCCGGTCACGAGGCCTTCTCGGCCATGCGCGCCCGGGGCGCCGACGCCACCGACATCGTCGTCCTGGTGGTGGCGGCCGACGACGGCGTCATGCCCCAGACCATCGAGGCGCTCGACCACGCCAAGGCGGCCGGCGTCCCCATCGTCGTGGCGATCAACAAGATCGACCGCGAGAGCGCCGACCCGCAGAGGGTCATGAGCCAGCTGGCCGAGCGCGAGCTGGTCCCCGAGGCGTGGGGCGGCGACACGATCATGGTCGAGGTCTCGGCCCTCCAGAACCTCGGCATCGACGACCTCCTCGAGCAGCTGCTCGTCGTGGCCGACATCGAGGAGCTCACGGCCAACCCCGAGGGGCGGGCCAAGGGCGTCGTGCTCGAGTCGCACCTCGACGTGGGCCGCGGGCCCGTGGCCTCGCTGCTCGTCGAGCGCGGCACCCTCAAGGTCGGCGACCCGCTGGTCGCCGGGGCCGCGTGGGGCCGGGTGCGGGCGATCGTCGACGACAAGGGCACGCAGATCAAGGAGGCCGGCCCGTCCACGCCGGTCGAGGTCCTCGGTCTCTCCGACGTCGCCGTCGCCGGCGACGACTTCGTGGTCGCCCCCGACGACAAGACCGCTCGCCAGGTCGCCGACCAGCGCGAGCACTACCAGCGGGTGGCGTCGATCTCCGGCTCGGCCGCCGTCTCCGGTGGCGGGATGAAGCTGGAGGACATCTTCAGCCAGATCCAGGCCGGTGAGGCGGCGACGCTGAACCTCATCGTCAAGGCCGACGTGAACGGCTCGCTCGAGGCGGTCACCGAGAGCCTCAAGAAGCTCGAGCGCGACGACGTGAAGCTCGCCTTCGCCCGCCGCGGCGTGGGTGGCGTCACCAAGGACGACATCCAGCTGGCGGTGGCCACCAACGCCACCATCATCGGCTTCAACGTCCGGCCCGACCGCCTGGCGCGCGAGATGGCGTCCCAGGAGGGCGTCGAGATCCGCAGCTACGAGATCATCTACAAGCTCATCGAGGACATCGAGAGCGCGATGGTCGGCATGCTGGCGCCGGAGTACGAGGAGGTCGTCACCGGCGACGCCGAGGTCCGGGAGATCTTCCGGGTGCCTCGCATCGGCGCCATCGCCGGCTGCTACGTCACCAACGGCACCATCACCCGGGGCTCGAAGGTCCGCTTCCTGCGCGAGGGCACCATCATCTGGAAGGGCGCCATCCAGTCGCTCAAGCGGTTCAAGGACGACGTCCGCGAGGTCCAGGCCGGGTTCGAGTGCGGCATCGGCCTCACCGACTTCCAGGACCTCAAGCAGGGCGACATCATCGAGACGTTCGAGGAGCGCGAGATCCCGAGGACGTGACCTTGGGGCTCCCGCCCGGTGCGTCAACCCGAGGCGTGTCCCCACGGGGACGCGCCTAGGGTGCACGCATGGTGGTCGGGTCGTTGCTTCTCGAGCTGCACCTGCCGGCGAGTGGGTCGCTGAAGTCCAAGCGGGCCGAGCTGCGGCCCATCCTCGACGGCGTCCGGCACCGGTTCCGGATCAGCGCCGCCGAGGTCGACCACCAGGACACCTGGCAGCGCAGCTCGCTCGGCTTCGCCGCCGTGAGCGCCAGCGCCACCCAGGTCGAGCAGGTGCTGGACGAGGTCGAGAGGTTCGTGTGGTCCCGACCGGGTGTCGACGTGATCGACGCCCGCCGGGCCTGGATGGAGGAGGAGCCCTGATGGCGAAGCGAACGAACCCGAAGCGGCCGTACCCGCGCATGGTGCGGGTCAACGAGCTCCTCCGGGAGGTGGTGGCCGAGGCCCTGCAGGACATCGACGACGACCGCCTGGTCGACGTCGCCGTCACCAACGTGCAGTGCGACGCCGATCTGGCCAACGCCGTCGTCCACTACGACGTGCTGGCCGGGGCCGACGCCGACGACGAGGTCATCGAGGCCTTCGAGGAGCTCCGCCCCCGCCTCCAGGCCATCATCAACCGCGAGACGCGCCTCAAGGGCACGCCCAAGCTGACCTTCGCCCCCGACCCGGTGGTGCGGTCGGCGGCCCGGATCGACGACGTGCTCCGCGGCCTCCACGCCCACGAGCCCGCCGGCGACCCGACTCCCTAGTGGCGCGCGGGTCGCGGCCCGGTGGTCCCGACGGTGTGGCCGTCGTCGACAAGCCGGCCGGGTGGACGAGCCATGACGTGGTGGCCAAGAGCCGGGGCCTGCTGGGCACCCGCAAGGTCGGTCACTCCGGCACCCTCGACCCCGACGCCACCGGCGTGCTCGTCCTGGGGGTGGGCAAGGCCACCCGCCTGCTCCGGTACCTGACGGCGCTGGGCAAGGCCTACGAGGCCGAGATCGTCCTGGGCGTCGAGACCAGCACCCTCGACGCCGCCGGCGAGATCACCGCCACCCACGAGATGGCGGGCGTGACGATCGCCGACGCCCGCCGGGTGGCGGCCGAGCAGCTCACCGGCCCGATCCTCCAGGTGCCGCCCATGGTGTCGGCCCTGAAGGTCGACGGCCGGCGTCTCCACGAGCTGGCCCGGGAGGGGATCGAGGTCGAGCGGGAGGCCCGCCCGGTCACGGTCCACCGCTTCGACCTGGAGCCCACCGACGACCCGCGGGTGCTCCGGTGCGCCGTCGAGTGCTCGTCGGGCACCTACGTCCGCAGCCTGGCCGCCGACCTGGGCCACGCCCTCGGCGGCGGCGCCCACCTCCGGTCCCTGCGGCGCACCGCCGTCGGTGGCTTCGCCCTGGCCGACGCCGTCGCCCTCGAGGCCCTGTCGCCCGATCACCTGCTGCCGATCGCCGCCGCGGTCGCCCACCTCCCGTCGGTCGCCGTGGCCGGCGACGTCGCTGTCGCCGTGGGCCACGGCAAGGTCCTCGACCGATCGGACCTGGGCGCGGAGGGCGACGGCCCGTGGGCGGTCGTCGACGACACGGGTCGTCTGTGCGCCGTGTACCAGGCCCACAAGGCCGACACCGTCAAGCCCGAGCTCGTCATCCCCGTCTGATCAGGCCTCCAGCTGCCACTCGCCGTCGCCGGGGGTCGAGGCCGCGCACCGGCGGGTCGACGTCCGGCACGTCGGGAACGACCACCGCGGGTACAGGCCGTGGGAACCGGGGGTGTAGTTGTCGCACCAGGTCTCGATGGTCAGCGGCGCCCGGGCCCCGCCCACCGGCACCACGATGTGGTACGCCCCGTCGGAGCCGTTCGGGTTGTGGAACGAGCCCGGCGGGCGGACCTGGGGCGGGTCGGGGAAGTCGTGGCTGGAGTACAGGACCTTCCCGTTGGCATCGGTGACGTGCGCGTGCGGGTTCAGGGTGATGTCCTGCTCGACGCCCTGGACGCGCAGCTGGACCAGCCGGCAGTCCCGCATGCGGATGTCGATGCCTTGCCCGGCCGCACCCCGTGACGAGGTGATGGTGGTGGGGTCGACGGCCCGGCTGGCCGACGAGGTCCAACCCTCGTCGGTGACGGTGATGGGCTGGCAGGCCGCCAGCGCCAGGGCGAGGGCGACGGCCGCCGTGGTGGCGCGCCGCCGCCGTCGGGGGGTGTCGGGTGGGGACATGTGAGGACCTCCTGGTCTCGTCGGGTGGACGGGACCGTCGTGGTCCCCGCCGGTGCCGGGGGCATGGATGGCGGCGCGCGTGGATCCTTCGATCACGTGCTCCGCCGGTTCCGCCTGTGCCCCACGCACGCCGGCACCTTAAGCCGCCGTCCGTGGCGGGGCGAGGGTTTCGTCGCCGGTCCCGGAACTCGTCCCCGGCCGGCCTCGCCGCACGCGACGATCTGGGCGTGACCACGACGCCGATGCCGCCGCCCCCCGATTCTCCGGTCCCGCCGCCCTCGGCCGCCAGCACGGTGCGGAGGACCGCCGGCCGGGCCCGCTACGACGCCGAGGCCGTGCACGCCGTCCTCGACGCCGGCTTCGTGGCCCACGTCGGCATCGCCGACGGCGACGAGCCCACGGTGATCCCGATGGTGTACGCCCGCCAGGGCGACCGGCTCCTCCTGCACGGCTCGGTCGCCTCCCGGCTGATGCGCCACGGCGCCGTCGGGTTCCCCGTGTGCGTGGCCGTCACCCACGTCGACGGGGTGGTGCTGGCCCGCTCGGCCTTCCACCACTCGGTCAACTACCGCAGCGTGGTCGTCCGGGGCGTCGCCACCCGCATCACCGACGAGGACGACCTGGCCGCGGGCTTCGCCCAGCTCATCGAGCACGTCGCCCCGGGCCGGTCGGCCGAGGTGCGGGGGCCCGATCGCGCCGAGACCCGTCAGACCCTCCTGCTCGAGGTGCCGCTGGCCGACGCCTCGGTGAAGGTCCGCACCGGACCGCCGATCGACGACGAGCGTGACCTCGACCTGCCGGTCTGGGCCGGCGTCGTCCCGCTCCCGGTGGTGCCGGGCGCGCCGATCCCCGCCGACGACCTGCCGACCGGCGACCTGGTCCCCCCGGCGGTGGTGACCCACCCCTAGAGGGTCAGGCCGACGGCTCGTCCGGTGTGGGAGCCAGGTCGAGCAGGGCCCGGGCCGCGGGGGAGAGGGTGCCGCGCCGGTGGAGGAAGCCGACCTGGCGGCGCAGCGGGGGGTCGAGCCGGGCGACCACGGCGCCGCCGGCCGCGGCCTGTCGGGCCTGGGGGGCGGCGAGGAGGGCGGCGCCCGCCCCCGCCACCACCAGCGGAGCGAGGGCCTCGCGGTGGGCCGTCTCGATGACGACCCGGGGCTCGACCCCGGCCCCGGCGCAGGCGTCGTCGAGCAGGGCCCGGGTCGACGTCCCGACCGGGGTGCTGATCAGGTCGAGGTCGCCGAGGCGTTGCCGGGGGATGCGGCGGGTCTGGGCCAGCCGGGTGCCGGGCGGCGCCACCAGCACGACCTCCTGGCTGGCGACGGGGCGGACCTCGAGGCCCGGCACGTCGTGGACGACCTCGGCCAGGCCCAGCTCGGCGTCACCCCGCCGCACCTGGTCGAGCACGGCGACGCGGAGGTCCGGGGCGTCCACCCGCACGGTGATGCCGGGGTGGGCGGCGCGGAAGCGGCCGAGCAGGTCGGCGAGGGGGTCGACGGCGAGGGTGGGCAGGGCCACCAGGTCGAGCCGGCCGGCCCGCAGCTCGGTGACCTCGGCGGCGGCGTCGCGGACGGCGGCCGCGGCTCGCAGGACCTGGCGGGCCGGGCCGAGGAAGGCCTCGCCGGCGGACGTGAGGGCGACCCGGCGGCCGCGCACGAAGAGCTCGAGGCCCAGCTCCCGCTCGAGGGCGGCGACGGACTGCGACAGGGCGGGCTGGGTGATGCCCGCGGCATCGGCCGCGGCGGTGAAGCCGCCCTCGTCGGCGACGGCGACGGCGTGTTGCAGCTGACGGATTTCCATATGGACAGCCTATGGGATACATCATCTCAAGCACTTTGATCCATGAAGGCAGGTGCCTCAGGATGGGTCGGTGCCCCTCACCACCCTCCTCGCCGTGCTCCTGGTCGGTGCGGCCACCGGCTTCCTCGGCGGTCTGTTCGGCAAGGGCGGCTCGGCCCTGGCGACACCCGTCCTGGCCGCCCTCGGGTTCCCGGCGATCATCGCCGTGGCCAGCCCGCTGCCGGCGACCATCCCGGGGACGCTGCTGGCGGCGCGGCAGTACGCCCGCCGCGGCCACATCGACCGGCGGGTGCTC
>DASVEC010000541.1:0-3899 GCA_036380755.1 Iamia sp.
CCGAAGCTCCACGACGACTTCCTCGGCGCCCTCGTCGAGCAGGCCAACGAGGCCGTGGTCGGTACGCCGGACAACGAAGACGCCCTCCTCGGCCCGGTGAACAGCCAGAACCAGCTCGACCGGGTCACCGGCTTCCTCGACCGGCTGCCCGGCCACGCCTCGGTCGACGCCGGTGGCGAGCGGGTCACCGACCTCGGCGGCGGGTTCTTCCTCCGTCCCACCGTCGTCTCGGGGCTGGCCCAGGACGACGAGATCGTCCAGAACGAGGTCTTCGGCCCGGTGATCACCGTCCAGCGGGTCAGCGACGAGGACGAGGCCGTGGCCTGGGCCAACGGCGTCGAGTACGGCCTGGCGTCCAGCGTGTGGACCCGCGACGTCGGCCGGGCCCTGCGCGTGTCCCGGCGCCTCGACTTCGGCTGCGTGTGGATCAACGCCCACATCCCACTGGTCGCCGAGATGCCCCACGGCGGGTTCGGTCACTCCGGCTACGGCAAGGACCTCAGCCGCTACGGCTTCGACGACTACACCCGGCTCAAGCACGTCATGGCGAGCCTGGACTGATGCGCATCCTCATCGTCGGGGCGGGGGGCGTGGGCACCGCCGCGGCCGCCATCGCCGCCCGCCGGGACTTCTTCGAGGCGATCGTGATCGCCGACTACGACCAGGCCCGCGCCGACGCCATCGTCGGCCGCCTGGCCGACGACCGCTTCACCGCCGGCCGCATCGACGCGTCGAGCGCCGACGACGTCGCCGCCCTGTGCCGCGAGCACCGGATCACCCACGTGCTCAACGCCGTCGACCCCCGCTTCGTGATGAGCGTGTTCGACGGCGCCCTCGCCGCCGGGGCCGACTACCTCGACATGGCCATGAGCCTCTCGCACCGCCACCCCGAGAGGCCCTACGAGCTGCCCGGCGTCATGCTCGGCGACGAGCAGTTCGCCCAGAACGACGACTGGGAGGGGGCGGGCCGCCTGGCCCTCGTCGGCATCGGCGTGGAGCCCGGCCTCAGCGACGTCTTCGCCCGCTACGCCGCCGACCACCTCTTCTCCGAGATCGACGAGCTCGGCACCCGCGACGGCTCGAACCTCGAGGTCGAGGGGTACGAGTTCGCCCCGTCGTTCTCGATCTGGACGACGATCGAGGAGTGCCTCAACCCGCCGCTGGTCTGGGAGCGGGACCGCGGCTTCTTCACCACCGAGCCCTTCAGCGAGCCCGAGGTGTTCGCCTTCCCCGGTGGCATCGGCCCGGTCGAGTGCGTCAACGTCGAGCACGAGGAGGTCGTGCTCATGCCCCGCCAGGTCGACGCCAAGCGGGTCACCTTCAAGTACGGCCTCGGCTCCGAGTTCATCGACGTGCTCCGGACGCTCCACAAGCTCGGCCTCGACGGCACCGATCCGGTGACCGTGCCGTCGGCGGGCGGACCCGTCGCCGTCAGCCCCCGCGACGTGGTGGCCGCGTGCCTGCCCGACCCGGCGACGCTCGGCGACCGCATGCGCGGCGCGACGTGCGCCGGGCTGTGGGTCACCGGCACGGGCAAGGACGGTCAGCCCCGCGAGGTGTACCTCCACCACGTCGTCGACAACGAGTGGTCGATGGCCCGTGACGGCGTCCAGTGCGTCGTCTGGCAGACGGCGGTGAACCCGATCGTCGCCCTCGAGCTGCTGGCCGCCGGCACCTGGTCCGGCGTCGGCGTCCTCGGCCCCGAGGCCTTCGACAGCGTCCCGTTCCTCGACCTCCTGAACACCCACGACGCGCCATGGGGCATGGAGGAACGGGGCATGGAGGAGCGGTCGCTCAGCCCTCGATGGCGTCGACCAGGACGCCGAGGGCGTCGGCCAGGAGGTCGTCGGGGATGGTGAGCGGGGGCAGCAGGCGCAGGACGTTGCCCCACGTGCCACAGGTGAGGGTGACGACGCCGGCGGCGTGGCAGGCGGCGCTGATGCGGCCGGCCTCGAGCGGGTCGGGGGTGACGGTGCCCGGCTCGACCAGCTCGATGGCGACCATGGCGCCCCGCCCCCGCACGTCGCCGATCTTCGGGTGGTCGACGGCGAGGTGGCGCAGCCCCGGCAGGATCACGTCGCCGATGGCCCGGGCCCGGGTGGCGAGGTCGTCGCGCTCGATGACCTCGAGCGCGCCCAGGGCGGCGGCGCAGGCCACCGGGTTGCCGCCGTAGGTGCCGCCCAGCCCGCCCGGCGTCACCGCGTCCATGATCTCGGCCCGCCCGGTGACGCCGGCGAGGGGCAGGCCGCCGGCCAGGGCCTTGGCCGTGGTGACGATGTCGGGCACCACGCCCTCGTGGTCGCAGGCGAACATGTCGCCGGTGCGGCCGAAGCCGGTCTGGATCTCGTCGGCCACGAACACCACGCCGTGCTCGCGGCACCACTCGGCCAGGGCGGGCAGGAAGCCGGGCGCCGGGTCGACGAAGCCGCCCTCGCCCTGGATCGGCTCGATGACGACGCAGGCGGTGCGCTCGGCGCCGACCTGGCTCTCGATCACGGCGAGGGCGCGGGTGGCCGCCTCCTCGCCGGTCATGCCGTCGGGGTCGCGGAAGGGGTAGCTCATCGGCGCCCGGTGGACGTCGGCGGCGAAGGGCCCGAAGCCGTCCTTGTAGGGCGCGTTCTTGGCCGTCATGGCCATGGTGAGGTTGGTGCGGCCGTGGTAGGCGTGGTCGAAGACCACGACCGAGTCGCGGCCGGTGTGGCGGCGGGCGATCTTCACCGCGTTCTCGACCGCCTCGGCGCCCGCGCTGAACAGGCACGACCGCTTCTCGTGGTCGCCGGGGGTGAGCCGGTTGAGCGCCTCGGCCACCTCCACGTAGCCCTCGTAGGGCGTGACCATGAAGCAGGTGTGGGTGAACCGGTCGAGCTGGGCGGTGGCCCGGTCGACCACCTCGGGCACGCGGTGGCCCACGCTCACGACGGCGATGCCCGAGCCCATGTCGATCAGCTGGTTGCCGTCGACGTCGACCAGCACGGCCCCCTCGGCCCGGTCGACGAACACCGGCAGGACCGTCCCCACGCCCGGGGCGACCGCCGCCTGCCGCCGGGCCAGCAGCTCCTTCGACCGCGGCCCCGGGACGTCGGTGACGATCTTGCGCTCGAGCATGCGCGGGAGCGTAGGTGCCACTAGAACGCCAGGCATGACGACCTTGTTCGTGCACGGGGTACCGGAGACGGCGGCGGTCTGGGATCGGGTCCGCGGTCTGATCGACCGGGATAGCTCGGCCCTGCGGATGCCGGGGTTCGGCGGACCCCGGCCCGACGACCACGACGGTTCGATGGACGCCTACGCCGAGTGGCTGATCGACGAGATCCGGGTGGCGGACGAGCCCGTCGACGTCGTCGGCCACGACTGGGGCGGGATCCTCGTGGCCCGCGTCGCGACCTACGCGCCGTCCGGCCTCCGCAGCTGGGTGAGCGATGCGCCGGGCGCCATCGACCCTGCGTTCGAGTGGCACGACTTCGCCAAGATCTGGCAGACGCCGGGCGACGGCGAGGCCTTCTTCGAGGGGCTGCTGGCCTCGCCCCCCGACGCCGCCGCGGCGATGGCCACCACCGGTGTGCCCGAGGACGACGCCCCGGCGATGGTCGGGGCCGTCGACGAGGTGATGGTCGACTCGATCCTGCGCCTCTACCGCTCGGCCACCGAGATCGGGACCGTGTGGGCCGCCGATGGCCCGTCGCCCGTGCCCGGCCTGGTGCTGGTGGCCGAGGGCGACGCCTTCGGCAACGTCGAGACGTCGCGCCGGATCGCGGCCGACATCGGCGCCACCTTCGAGGTCATCCCGGGCGGTACCCACTTCTGGCCCCTCAGCGCCCCCGAGGCCGGCGCCCAGGCCCTCCAGCGCTTCTGGGCCACCCTGGAGTGATCAGCACTCGGTAGAGTCGAGTGCCAGCATG
>DASVEC010000542.1:0-13552 GCA_036380755.1 Iamia sp.
CCGGTCACGTCGGCTACGCGGTGCGGACCGACGACGGCTGGCTGCTCCATGCCGGCGACGCCTTCTTCCACCGCGCCACGGTCGAGGGCGGCGAGGTCCCGCCCGGGCTGGAGCTGTTCGAGGCGATGGTCGAGGAGGACCGCGAGCAGCGTCTGACGACGGTCGCCGCCTTGCGCGCCCTCCCCCCCGAGGTCACGGTCGTGTGCTCCCACGACCCGGTGCAGCTGGCGGCTCAGCGCTCGTAGAGGGCTTCGATCTCGGCCGCGAAGGTGGCGTGGATGCCCCGGCGCTTGAGCTTGGACGTGGGGGTCAGCAGCTCGGAGTCGGGCAGCCACTCCTCGCCCAGGACCTTGACCTTCTTGACCCGCTCGGCGTTGTTGAACTCGGCCATGGCCGTGGCCAGGCCCTCGTCGATGGCGGCCTGGACGTCGGGGTGGTCGGCCAGCTCGGGCAGCGTGAGGCCCTCGAGCCCGTGCTGCTTGGCCCACACCGGCGCCTCGTCGGGATCGAGCACCACCAGGGCGGACACGAACGGCCGCTTGTCGCCGATGGCGCAGGCCTGGCCGACCAGCGGGATCGACTTGAGCGCCGCCTCCAGGTTGGCCGGGCTGATGTTCTTGCCCCCGGCGGTGATGATCAGCTCCTTCTTGCGGTCGACGATCTTGAAGTAGCCGTCGTCGTCGATCTCGCCGATGTCACCGGAGTGGAGCCAGCCGTCGGGGTCGAGGGCCTCGGCCGTCTTCTCGGGCTCGTTCAGGTAACCCTGGAACACCAGCCCGCCGCGGCAGACGATCTCGCCGTCGTCGGCGAGCGCCACCTCGAGGCCGGGCACGGCCGGGCCCACGCTCCCCGGCCTCACCTTGTAGGGCGCCCAGCACATCGGGCCGGAGTTCTCGCTCATGCCGTAGATCTCCGACATGGGCACGCCGATGGCCCGGTACCACGCCAGCAGGTCGGCGGGGATGGGGGCGGCTCCACTGATGGCCAGGTTCAGGGCGTCGAGGCCGAGCAGCTGGCGGATGCCCTGGAACGCGACCTGGTCGAGGAAGTCCCAGGTGGCCCGGTCCTCCTCGGTGTCGGTGCCCCAGGACTTGCGCTCGGCGATGGGCTTGGCGGCCTCGACGGCCTCGGTGAATTGACGACCCTTCTCCGGGTCGGCCGAGAGGGCGGCGGTGACGCGGGCGTGGATCTTCTCCCAGACGCGCGGGACGCCGAACATGAGCTGGGGCTGGACCTCGCGGGCGAAGTCGGCGACCGCGCCGGGGTCGGGGCAGCACGAGATCTCGTAGCCCAGCATCATCATCGAGTAGTGGCTGGTGACCCGCTCGGCGATGTGGGCCATGGGCAGGTACGAGACCAGCCGCCAGCCGGTGGTGTCGGTGGCATCGATGGCGAGGCGCAGGCTCTCGCCCGCCCAGGCCACGTTGTAGTGGGTGAGCATCACGCCCTTGGGCGGGCCGGTCGTGCCCGAGGTGTAGATGATGGTGACGAGGTCGTCGGGCGTGGCGATGGTGGACGCCTCGTGCAGGTCGACCGGCTCGTGGGCGACCAGGTCGGCGAAGGTGACCGTGGCATCGGTGCCCTCGGGGTGGACGGCGCCGAGCGTCGTCAGCTCGGGCAGGTTGGCCCGGACCGGAGCGAACCGGTCGGCGAAGCTGGCGTCCTCGACGAAGGCCAGCTTCGCTCCGCAATGGCCCACCAGGTACTCGATCTGGTCGGGCGAGGAGGAGTTGTAGATCGAGATCGGGGTGGCGCCGACCAGCAGGGCGGCCAGGTCGACCACGTGGAACTCGGGGCAGTTCCGCATCATGAGCACGATGCGGTCGCCCTTGCCGATGCCGGCCGCGGCCAGCCCGGCGGCCGCCCGGCAGGCGAGGTCGGCCAGCTCGGCGAAGGTCCACTCCCGCCACTCCTCGCCGTCCTTCCACCGCACGGCCACCGCATCGGGGATCCGGGCGACGGTGTCGCGGAAGAGGGTCGGCGCGGTCTGGCCGGCGACGGCGGCGTCGATCTCGGCACTGGTGGTCATGGACCCCTGGATTAGCAGACCTCAGGCGGCGGGGACGGTGTGGAGCCGGTCGGCGATCTCGTCGTGGAGGTCGAGGAAGCGGGCGTCCCGCTTGACGTCGGGGCCGCGGGACGCCCCGAACGGCACCGTCACCTCCTCGGTCACCCGCCCGGGGCGGGCCGACAGCACGTAGACGCGCTGCGACAGGTAGACGGCCTCGGCCACGTCGTGGGTCACCATCAGCACGGTGCAGCCGGTGCGCTGGCGGACCTGGTGCAGGAACTCGTGCATGGACGTCTTGGTCTGGGCGTCCAGGGCGCCGAAGGGCTCGTCGAGGAGGAGCACGTCGGGCTCGGGGGCGAGGGCCCGGGCGATGGCGACCCGCTGGCGCATGCCACCGGAGAGCTGGCCCGGCCGGTGCTGGGCGAAGTCGGTGAGGCCCACGATCCCGAGCAGCTCGGCCACGCGGTCGCGCCGGGCGCCCTTGGCCTGCCCGAGGCACTCCAGCCCGAAGGCCACGTTCTCGGCGACCGTGCGCCAGGGGAACAGCGAGTAGGCCTGGAACACCATCCCCCGGTCGGGGCCGGGCCCGACGACCAGGTCGCCGCCGACGCGGACCTCGCCCGCGGTGGGCGTGTCCAGGCCGCCGACGATGCGCAGCAGGGTCGACTTCCCGCAGCCGGAGGCCCCGACGATGCTGACCATCTCGCCCTGCTCGACCCGCATGTCGATGCCGTCGAGGGCGACCACCTCGGGGTGGCGGCGCCGGCCGGGGAAGACCTTGGTGATGCCATCGACGACGAGGCCGGTCGTGCTCATCGGGATCCCTCCGACCACGGGGCCGTGCGCTTGCGCAGCTGGCGGAGGGCGAGATCGCTCGCCAGCCCGATCACGGCGAAGAGCACGAGCACGGCGAACATGGTGTCGACCCGGCGGAACCGCCCCGACCGCACGATGCGGTAGGCCAGCCCCTCCTCGGCGGCGAGCAGCTCGGCCACGACGAGCATCACCCAGGCGGCGGCCAGGTTGATGCGGGCCACGTCGACGATCCCCGGCCAGCTGTGGCGGAGGATCACCTTCCGGAGGACCCGGATGCGGCCGGCGCCGAGGGTGTAGGCGGCGTCGACCTGCTCCTGGGGGACGGCCCGGACCACGTCGGCCGTCATGAGGATGTTGAAGAACACCGTGCCCACGATGATCAGCACGATCTTGGGGGCCTCGTCGATGCCCAGCCACACGAGGAGGAGCGGGGTCAGGGCGCTCGCCGGGATGTAGCGGAGCAGGCCCATCTGCGGCTCGAAGAACGACTCGGCCGAGCTGAAGCTGGCCACCAGGACCCCGAACACCACGCCGATGACGACCGAGATCGAGTAGCCGATGCCGATGCGACGGAGGCTGGCGAGGAGGTCGATCGACAGGTCGCCCGACCGCCACCACTCGACCCCGGCGTCCCACGTCGCCGCCGGGGTCGGGAGCAGGAAGTCGGCGTCGCCCATGCTCGCCGCGACCGCGGCCCAGCCGCCGAGGAGGAGCACGACGCCGCCGACGCCGAGGCCCAGCTTCAGGCCGGGCGGGATCTCGCCCCGCATGCGGAGCAGGGCGCTCTGGCGCTGGCCTCGGGTCCGGCCCCGGGTGCCGCGGGTGCGCCCGGCCAGCTCGGCCACGGCGGGGCCCACGGCCTCGTCCACGACATCGTCGAGGTCGACGGTCGCCCCCTGGTGGACCACGTCGGTCATCCCTCGCGGTCCGCGTAGTCCTGGGTGAAGCTGGGGTCGAAGAGGCCGTCGAGCGGAGCCTCCGCCTCGGTCAGCCCCGACTCGACGAGGAAGGGGTTGATCAGCTCGGCGGTGTGCTGCAGCGAGGTGGTGTCGTCGCCGTCCTCGAAGGCGGCGAGGGCGTCGTCGACCGAGAAGAGCGTGGTGCCGGCGGCGAAGCTCTCGTACTCCTCGGGCGACAGCTCGGCCGCCTCGGCCAGGATCGCCAGCGCCTCGTCGGGGTTCTCCTCCATCCAGTCGAGGGTCATGTACCAGGCGTCGACGAGGGCCTGGACGTCGTCGGGCCGCTCCTCGATCAGCTCGGGCGTCACCACGATGTGGTCCGAGATGGTGCCGGGGAAGTCGGCGCTGTCGAACAGGACGGCGGAGTCCGGCCGCTCCAGGGCGGTGAGGGTGAAGGGGGCGAAGACGCCCACGCAGTCGAACTCGCCGTCGGCGAAGCTGGCCGCGGCGGCGTCGGTGGCGAGGCCCCGGAACTCGATGTCGTCCTCGGTGAGGCCCACCGACTCCAGACCCTGGAGCAGGAGGAAGTGGTCGACCACGCCGGGCTCGGCGGCGATCGTCTTGCCCTCGAGGTCCTCGATGGAGGTGATGGACGAGTCGCAGATGATGGCGTCGTTGCCGGTCGAGTTGTCGTTGGTGACGACGATGGTCTGCTCGTCGCCGGCGGCCACCCCGAACATGGTGTCGTTGAGGGTCTGGGTGTTGCCGTCGACCTCGCCGGCGGCCATGGCGTCGAGCGAGCCCAGGTAGTCGGCGAAGAACCGGAGCTCGACGTCCACGCCCGCCTCGGTGAAGATCCCCTCCTGCTCGGCGATGGCGAGCGGGAACCAGCCGGGCCAGGCCGAGTAGGCCAGGACGATCGGCTCGCCCGAGCTCTCCGAACCGCCCTCGTCGCCGGCGGCGGCGTCCCCGGAGTCGTCGTCCCCGCAGGCGGTGAGCGTGAGCAGCAGGGCGAGGGCGGCGGCGCCGGCCAGGAGCCGACGGCGGTGGTGGCGGAGCAGCATGGGGCCGAACGTACGGGCGCCTCGTTCCCATCGAATGTCCATCGAAATTCGGCGCTGTGAACAGGTCCTGACCTCAACCTGACCTGGTCGGAGCCGGTACCGTCGCCCCATGCCCGGCGCCGACGCAGCCGCTCCCCGTCGCCGGGGACGACCCCGGTCGCGGGCCCGAGCCGGCACCGACGACGACCCCCGCGAAGTCATCGTCGCCGCGGCCAGCGCCCTGTTCGCGGCGCACGGCGTCGAGGGCGTCACCATGGCCCAGATCGCCGAGGGCTCGGGTCTCCAGCAGTCGTCGATCTACTACTGGTTCCGCTCGAAGTCCGACATCCTCGCCTCGATCCTCGAACGGGTGAACCGGGTGCCCCTGTCGATCGTCGAGCGCGAGCGCACCACCGAGGGGCCCCTGGCCGAGCGTCTCCACCGCCTGGTGCGGGAGGACGTGCTGACGCTCTGCGGCTTCCCGTTCGACATCAACGAGATCCACCGGCTGGCCCGCCGGGCCCCCGAGGAGTTCGCCGCCTACTGGGACGAGCGGCGCCACCTCGACGGCGAGGTCGAGGCCCTGATCGCCGAGGGCGTGGCCTCGGGCGAGCTGCGCCCCGTCGACCCCCGCCTGGCCGCCCGCTCCCTCCTCGCCGCCGACGAGGCCACCCAGAACTGGTTCCGCCCCCTCGGCGCCTCCGGCTACACCGCCGAGCAGGTCGCCGACCACGTCGCCACCACCGCCGTGAGGTCCCTCCTCCCGGACTAGGCCGCTTCTTGCGACCCTGGTCCACCTCCTGGGTGGATGAGGGTCGCAAGAACGGGTGCTACAGCTCGCCGCTGGCCTGCCAGCGGGTGCGCTCGGCGGCGAAGGCGGCGCGCTGGTCGGTCCGGAAGGCGGCGATGGCGTCGGCCTCGGCGGCGAGGAAGGCCTCGTGGTCGGCCAGGCGGAAGGTGGTGGGCTCGATCTCGACGTCCAGCTCGCCGGCGGTGGCCCGGTCGCGGAGGTCGAGCAGCTCGGCGGCGCCGACGGGGTGGAAGCGGATCTGGTCGAAGGGCCGGAGCAGCCAGGGGACGTCGGGCTCGGCGCCGGGGGTGGGCACGTCGAGGTACCAGACGGGCACGGTGCGCCCCACGAACTGGTAGCCGCCGGGTCCCTCCATCCCGTAGACGCACAGGTAGGCGCCGCCGATGCCCACCGCGTTCTCCGGCGTCCACGTGCGCGCCGGGTTGTACTTGGTTGTCACCAGCCGGTGGCGGGGGTCGAGCGGCGTGGCGACCGGGGCCCCCAGGTACACGTCGCCCAGCCCGAGCACCAGGTAGCGGGCGTCGAACACGATCCGGTGGACGTCGTCGATCGAGTCGAGGCCGTTGATGCGGCGGATGAACTCCAGGTTCGACGGGCACCACGGGGCGTCGTCGCGCACCACCTCGGTGTAACGGCGGATGGCCTCCAGCGTCGCCGGGTCCTCCCACGACAGGGGGAGGTGCACGGTGCGGGCCTCGATCGCCAGCTCGCCGGTGGGGGGCAGCTCGTCGTCGCCCTTCTCCACCAGCTCGACCAGGTCGGCCGTCGAGACCAGGGCGGGGTCGTGCTGGACGAGCAGCGAGCGGATGCCGGGGGTGACGTCGACGACGGCATCGGGCACCCGGTCCGCCAGCCAGCGGTCGAGGGCGTGGACGCGGGCTCGCAGCGCCAGGTCGAGCGTCATCTCGCCGTACTCGACGAGGAGGAAGGCGTCGCCCGAGCGCCGGATCGTCAGGCCCGGGCGGTCGGCCGAGGCGGGGGCCGAGGCCACGATGCCGGCTCCGGTGTCGCGCCGGGCGGTGAGGGGTGGGTCGACGCCGACGGGTCGCAGGGTGCTCACGACCTGCGCCGCCCGCCGCCCCAGCTCCGCGGCCCGCTCCGGGGCGAGGGGGACGAACCGGACGGCGTCGCCCGGCGCCAGCTGGCCCAGCTTCCAGCGCTCGGCGGTCACCACGGTGGCCGGGCAGGTGAAGCCGCCGAGACTGGGGCCGTCGGGACCGAGCAGCACCGGGGTGTCGCCGGTGAAGTCGATCGTGCCGAGGGCGTAGCCGGTGTCGTGGATGTTGGACGGGTGGAGCCCGGCCTCCCCGCCGTCGGGGCGGGCCCAGGCCGGCTTGGGCCCGTCGAGCCGGACGCCGGTGCGGGCGCAGTGGGTCTGGACCCGCCACTCGGCGGAGAAGAGGGTGTCGACATCGGCCGCGGTGAAGAACTCGGGGGCGGCGTGGGGGCCCTCCAGCACGCCGATCCGCCACGACCGCTCGATCCGGGGCCAGCAGCGGGCGACGACCGGCGACGGCCGCAGGCCCGGAGAGGTGGCGGTGCCGATCGGGAGACGGTCGCCGGCGGCGAGGGCGCGGCCCTCGTGGCCACCGAAGCGGCCCAGGGTGAAGGTGGCCCGGCTGCCGAGCACGGGCGGCAGGTCGAGCCCGCCCCGGATGCCGAGGTAGGCCCGGAGCCCGGCGCCGGCCAGCCGCCCGATCCGCAGCACCTCGCCCGCCCGGACCTCGAACGGCTGCCACCAGGCGACCGGTCGACCGGCGAGGTCGGCGTCCATGACGGCACCGCCCAGGCAGACGACGACGTCGGCGTCGAACCGCACCGTCGGCCCGGTGGCGGTGCACTCGAGCAGGGCGGCGTCGGACCGGTTGCCGAGGGCGCGGGTGACGAGCCGGGCCGAGAGGTCGTCCATGGGCCCGCTCGGCGGCACCCCGACCATCCAGTAGCCGACCCGGCCGGGGTGGTCCTGGACGGTCGTGAAGCTGCCGGGCTCCAGGACCTCGAGCGTGGAGCTCACCGGCTCGCCAGCCACGCCCGCCAACCACCGTGGGCGGTGATGTCCGGGGCGCCGTCGGCGGCGACGCCCTCGCACGTGAAGCCCTTGACCGCCGTCCCGTCGGCCAGCACGACGGTGCCGATGGCCAGCGGCGCAGGGACCTCGGCCACGAACGAGCCGAAGCCGGCGGCGTCGAGGCTCCACACCTCGACCTCGACGGCGGCGCCGCCCGAGGTCGTCCGCACCAGCCCGGGCTTGGGCGGGTCGGTGGGCAACGCGACCAACCGGTACGTCGGGGCGGTCGCGGTCCGGGCGACGAGGCGAGCCTGGCGCGAGGTGAGCTGGTGGTTGAGCGGCTGGCCCTCCAGGTGGGCACCGCAGACGGCGACGAGGATCCGGTCGTCCGCACCGACCGACGGAGGCGCGGGCTGGCCGGCGATGGCGGCCCCGACGGCCCACACAGACCGATCCGACCAGGCCGGCCCGAGCACGCTGACGCCGAAGGGGAGGCCCGCGAGCGTGGTGCCGGCGGGGACGGCGGCGGCGCACCACCCGACCAGGTTGCAGCCGTTGGTGAAGCGGCCCAGGGCGGCGTTGGCCCCGATCGGGTCGGCGGCGACCTCGGCGAGGGTCGGGTGGTGCGGCGCGGTGGGGAGGACCACGCCATCGACGTCGTCCCACACCCGGGCGGCGTCGGCGGCGAGTCCGGCGAGCCGCTCGACGTCGCGCACGTACTCCGACGCCGGGATCCGCCCCGCGGCCCTGATGATCGAGCCGACGACGGGGTCGACGTCGTTGAGGTGGGCGTCGACGAAGGCACCCACGGCGGCATGGCGCTCGGCCACGAGGGCCCCGTCGTAGAGCAGCTGCCCGGCGGCGAGGTAGGCGGACAGGTCGACCTCGACCACCTCGTACCCGAGGCCGGCCAGGTCGAGCGGCTCCCAGGCCGCGAGGACCTCGTCGTCGCACGAGGCCAGCACCTGCTCCGACGGCACCCCGATCCGCCGCACGGGCGCGGACGGGGCCACGGTGACGGGCTCGGCCGCGGCCTCGAGGGCCGCGGCCGCGGTCACCACGTCACGGGCGAACATCGATACGCAGTCGAACGAGCGGCACGCCGGCACCACCCCCACGGTCGAGAGCCAGCCCGGTGTGGGCTTGAGCCCGACGATGCCGCAGAAGGCGGCGGGCACCCGGCCCGAGCCGGCGGTGTCGGTGCCGAGGGCGATGTCGGCCTCGCCGGTCGCGACGGCGACGGCCGACCCACTGGACGACCCACCGCTCACGAACCCCGGGGCCAGGGGTGACTCGAGGGCGCCGTGCGGGCTGCGCGTGCCGACCAGCCCGGTGGCGAACTGGTCGAGTGCGGTCTTGCCGATGACGACGGCGCCCGCGGCCTCCAGCCGGATGACGACTGGCGCCGACACCGTCGGCTCGTAGGCGAAGGCCGGGCAGCCGGCGGTGGTCGCGAACCCGGCGACGTCGATGTTGTCCTTGACGCCCAGCCGCAGCCCACCGGGCGGCACCTCCCCGTCCCGCCGGGCGATCCAGGCCGTCATCGGGTGACGACCATGCGCACCGGGGTCGGGTCGAAGCCGTTGCAGGGGTTGTTGATCTGGGGGCAGTTGGACACGACGACGAGCACGTCGCGCTCGGCCCGCACGTCGACCCACAGCCCGGGGGCCGAGATGCCGTCCACGATCCCGAGGGTGCCGTCGGGGTCGACGGGGACGTTCATGAACCAGTTGATGTTCGACTGGAGGTCGCGGGCTCCGAGCCCGTGCCGTCCCATCTCGTGGAGGAAGTTCTCGACGCAGGCGTGCTGGGCGACGGTGTGGAAGCCGTAGCGGAGGGCGTTCGACTCCTTCGAGCAGGCGCCACCGATGGTGTCGTGGCGGTCGACCGAGCTCCCGGTGATCGTCATCATCGGGCGGCCCTCGGTCGACAGCAGCGTCGTGCCGGGGACGAGGAAGACGTTGCCCTGGGCCACGATCGTGTCGGGTGCGCTGTAGCGCTCGGTCGGGTCGTGGGCGTCGAACAGGACGCAGTCGACGGCCTGGTTGCCGCCCACGTCGATGATCCGCAGGGTCTCGCCGGCCTGGACGACGTGCGACCACGGCGCCCGGGCCCGCACCAGCTCGTCGTGGAGGACGCGGGTCATCGGTGCACCTTCCGGTCCTCGGACCGACCGGCCTCATCGGTGCCCTCGGGGCACCGATGACCGCCGGCGGCTCCACTCGCTGCGCTCGCTCCGCCGCCGGAGAGACAACTGTGCTGGCTGGTTCGCTCGCTGCGCTCGCTCATCGGCCGGCCTCGCGCTCGGTGGCGAGGTAGGCCCGGGTGGCCTCGGGCGTCGCCGTGCGCACCGGGTCGTCCTCGGCCGCCGGCGCGCCCCGCCAGGCGGTGACCCGCAGGCCGGTGACGGTGTAGGCCGGCCGGGGATCCACCGGGTGGGGGACGTCGACGACGGTGACGATCAGCGGGAGCTCGGCCCGCAGCTCGACGTGGGTGCCGGGGCGGGCGTCGCCGTCCCAGCCGATGGCCCCGTCCGGCGCCACCGGCGCCCCCTTGAACAGGTTGATGCTGGGCCCGACGTCGGCCCGGGTGAGCCCGTGCTTGGCCAGCGCCAGGGCCATGTGGTCGCGCCCGTTGGGACAGGGCCCGTCGGCGGCGCCGTCCCCGTAGCGGGCGGCGTTGGCGGCCTCGGTCGTCGTGCCGCAGAAGGCGTCGTGGCGGCCCGACGTGTCGTCGACGATGGCGGCGAGCACCCGGCCCTGGCCCGAGAGCAGCAGCGAGCCGGGCCCGAGGTACGCCTGCCACTGGACCTTCACGGTGTCGGCCACGTTGAGCCGCTCGGCGGGCCGGTCGGCCCGGTGCAGGAGGAGCCCGGCGCAGGCGTCGCCCTCGACGTCGGTGAGCCGGAGCCGGGCGCCGGCCGGCACGACGACCGACGTATAGCCGCCCGGGGCGACGACCTCGTCCCACAGGACGGTGGCGGGGTCGACGCCGGCGGGCAGGTCGACGGCGGCGCGGGGCGGGAGCGTGGGCATGGCCGCGACCACCGTCCCGGCCATCGACCGGGCGTGGTCACGGGCGCCCACCGTCGTTGCCGTGGCGGTGCCGGGGCGAGGAGTGCGGGCCTGGGTGCTCATTTCGAGTGAGTATCGAAATTCGCCGCGCCCCGGTCAATGGGCGAAACCGAGCGTTCACGAAGGTCGTGTCCCGCGTCCGAGGTTGCGGCTCGATCCCCTGCCCGAGCACACTTGACCGAGCGGTCTAGTCCGCTCTCCGGCTCACCCGGTCACGCGACCGGCCCCACCCACACCGAGGTCCCACCCATGACCACCGCAGTCATCGTCGATGCCGTCCGCACCCCCGGCGGCAAGCGCAACGGCAAGCTCTCGGGCTGGCACCCGGCCGACCTGCTGGCCGAGGTCCTGACGGCCGTGGCCGAGCGCAACAGCCTCGACCCCGCCCTCGTCGACGACGTCATCACCGGCTGCGTCATGCAGGCCGGCAACCAGGCCCTCAACATCGGCCGCAACGCCGTCCTCGCCGCCGGCTGGCCCGAGTCGGTCCCGGCCACCACGGTCGACCGCCAGTGCGGGTCGTCCCAGCAGTCGATGCACTTCGCCGCCCAGGGCGTCATCGCCGGCGCCTACGACATCGCCGTCGCCGCCGGCGTCGAGGTCATGTCCACGACCCCGATGGGCGCCTCGATCACCCCCGGCAGCTTCCCCTTCGGCCCCAAGGCCATGGCCCGCTACGCCGACTCCGAGTACTTCGGCTTCAAGGGCCTCATCCCCCAGGGCGTCTCGGCCGAGGTCATCGCCGACAAGTGGGGCCTCAGCCGTGAGGACCTCGACGCCTTCGGCCTCCGCAGCCAGCAGAACGCCGCTCGCGCCCGCGACGAGGGCCGCTTCGACAACGAGCTGGTCTCCGTGAAGGCCATGCCCCGCGACAAGGAGACGGGCGAGCTCATCGAGACCGACGAGATCGTCACCGCCGACGAGGGCATCCGCGACTCGTCGATGGAGAGCCTGGGCAAGCTCAAGCCCGCCTTCGTCCCCGAGGAGAACGGCGGCAAGGTCACCGCGGCCAACAGCTCGCAGATCACCGACGGCGCCTCCGCCGTGCTGATCATGAGCGAGGAGAAGGCCAACGAGCTCGGCCTCACCCCCCGGGCCCGGTTCCACACCTTCGCCCTCGCCGGCGTCGATCCCGTCACCATGCTGACCGGCCCCATCCCCTCGACGGCCAAGGCCCTCGAGCGCTCCGGGCTCTCGATCGACGACATCGACCTGTTCGAGATCAACGAGGCCTTCGCCTCGGTCGTCCTCGCCTGGCAGAAGGAGCTCGGGGCCAACCCCGACAAGGTCAACGTCAACGGCGGCGCCATCGCCCTGGGCCACCCCCTCGGTGCCTCCGGCGCCAAGCTGATGGCCACCCTGCTCAACGAGCTCGAGCGCACGGGCGGCCGCTACGGCCTCCAGTCGATGTGCGAGGGCGGCGGTCTGGCCAACGCCACCATCATCGAGCGCCTCGGCTGATCCCCGACCCCCGGAACGACTCCGGGTCTGGCATGCTCCTTCCGTGAGGTGACGGGGGTCACGGCGGCCTCCCCATCCCTCACGGAGGGAGATCCCGATGACAGGACGACCCCGGTGCCGCGTCGCGGCACTGGTGGCGGGAGCGTTCGCGCTCGTGGCCACCCTGACCCCCGCGGCCAGCGGCGCCGTACCGGCCCATGGGCTGCTGCCCCGCTCGCCGTCCTTCCCCGCCGACCAGTGGCCGGCCTACGACCTCGGTGCGCTGGGCCAGCCCGCCGACGTCGTCGGCCGCGACGCGGCCCTGTCCGGCATGGTCGGCGGGCGGTCGTTGTGGGCCTTCGGCGACACGATCTTCACCCACGCGGCCAGCGACGGCAGCTGGTTCCGCACCAACACCGGTGCCCTCGACGTCCCCGGCTACTACCCCATCACCGAGCCCCTCGACGCCAGCGGGGCGTCGGCCCACCAGCTCGTGCCCTTCACCAGCAACGAGCAGGCCTTCAACGCCAGCGCGACCGACGGGTCCCGGTACGCGGTGTGGCCGACGGCGATCATCACTCGCGACCCTGATCCCGCCCTCGTCTTCGCCCACCGCGGCCGGCTCCTCGCCGACAAGACGTTCGTGCTCTCCACCATGGGCGTCGGGCTGGCCGACGTGGGCGCCGGCTCCACCCAGGGCAGCCGGCGATCGGCGCTGCTCTTCGGGGGCGAGGACTGCCAATGGACGGCACAGTTCGTCGGCCAGGACGGCTACCTCTACGCCTACGCCGGGCTCGACGTGCCCGGGCGGACCAACTGCCCCGACCGGGGCGACTTCCAGTTCGGGGTGGCCCGGGCGCCGCTCGCCAGCGCGGACGTGAAGTCGGCGTACCGCTACTGGAACGGGTCGGCGTGGTCGACGACCCAGGCGTCGACCGCCACGGTGGTCAGCGGCTTCGGCGTCAACGTCGCCTGGAACGAGACCCTCGACAAGTACCTGCTCATCACCGGCATCGGCACCTCCTCCTTCTACCGGACCGCCGACTCGCCGCAGGGTCCGTGGTCGGCCGAGGACCAGTTCGTCACCGGTCTGCCGCCGTCGGGCGGCCTGGGCAACTACGCCTGGGCCCAGCACCCCGAGCACGCCGGTGCCGACGACGGCGTGATCCTGGTGAGCTATCTGCACATGACCGGGTCCGACACCTCGGAGAACCGGTTGGTGGCCGTCGACCTGCGCGCCGGGGCGGCCACCGCCCTGCCCGCCTACGTCGACGACGTGTACGAGGAGTTCCGGGGTGCCCCGGCCGATGCCACGGGCCGGGCCTTCTGGAGCGACAGCCTCGAGGGCCGCGACACGACCTCGGCCGCGGTGGCCCGGGCGATCGCCACATCCGAGCAGGGTCGGCGCCATGCCGTGCAGGAGGCCTTCCAGGAGGTCCTCGGGCGGGCC
>DASVEC010000543.1:0-8667 GCA_036380755.1 Iamia sp.
CTGGCCTACTGGGTCGAGCGCCTCCGCACCGTCAACGACGTCCGCCTGGCCGTCGACCTGGCCGCCACCCCCGAGTTCTTCGAACGCGCCCAGGACGGCTGCACCGAGCCGCCGCCCGCCACCTACGAGCTGCAGGGCCACGGATGGGGCCACGGGAGGGGCATGAGCCAGTGGGGAGCGCTGGGCTACGCGATCGACCACGGCTGGAGCGGCTCCCAGATCCTGGCCCACTTCTACGGGGGCACGACGGCCGGCACCGCCTCCGACGTGACCCAGCGGGTGTACCTGGTGGGCAGCGCCGGCACCGACCTCACCGTGACCCAGGCCGCGGCCCTGCTCCGCGTCGACGGCTGGGCCGGCGACTGGGGCGCGGTCAGCGTGCGCCGCCTGAGCGCCACGACCTACCGGGTCTACGCCTCGGCCACGGCCAGCTGCACGCCGTCGTGGACGCTGCTGGGCGAGACCACGTCGACCGATGTGGGCGTGACCTCCGCGGTGGCCCAGGGCGAGGACGCCAACCGCATGCTGCGGGACTGCCGCACCGGCCGGACCTACCGCGGCGCCCTGCGCAACGTGCGGACCGGTGGGACGGCCGGGAACGCCGTGGTGAACCAGGTCGGCACCGAGGCCCTGCTCCGCGGCATCGTGCCCAAGGAGGTCTCGCCGGGGTGGGCCGGGCTCGGCGGTGGCGCCGGGGCCGCCGCGGTGCGGGCCCAGGCCGTGGCCGCCCGCTCCTACGTCCTGTCCGGCGACACTCGCTGGGGCACGTGGGCGACGACCTGCGACAGCACGTCGTGCCAGGTGTACCAGGGCTTCGGCGTCGAGGACGCCCGCACCGACGCCGCCATCGCCGCCACCGCCGGCCAGGTCCGCCGGACCGGCGCCGGCGGCATCGCCAAGACCGAGTTCTCCTCGTCCAGCGGCGGCTGGACCGCCGGCGGCGACTTCCCGCCCGTCGTCGACGAGGGCGACGACGTCGCCGGCAACGCCTTCCACACCTGGACCGCCACGGTGACGAAGGCGGCCATCGAGGCCGCCTACCCCGGCCGGGGCTCCTTCCTGGGCTTCACCGGCTTCGTCCGCAACGGCCACGGCGACCAGGGGGGCCGCATCAACCAGGTGCAGCTGTCCTTCACCGGCAGCTCCCTGACCCAGACCGGCGAGCAGGTCCGCTCCGCCCTCGGCCTCCGCTCCAGCTGGTGGGCCCCCGCCTAGCCCCACCCTCGAACTCGGTGGGGTAAGCGCCCGGTTTCGGGCACTTATCCCACCGAGTTCGGGATCCGGCTCGTCAGTAGGTGATGAGGCTGGTGATCGGGGTGTCGCCCAGGACCGAGCGGCCGTCGAGGAACGACAGCTCGATGAGGAAGGCGAACCCGGCGACGTGGGCGCCGAGCCGATCGACGAGCCGGGCCGTGGCCGCGGCCGTGCCGCCGGTGGCGATGACGTCGTCGATCACCAGCACCCGCTCCCCCGGCACCACCGCGTCGCGGTGCGCCTCCAGGGTGTCGGTGCCGTACTCGAGGGCATAGGTCTCCGACTCGACCTCCCACGGCAGCTTCCCGGGCTTGCGCACCGGGGCGAAGCCGACGCCGAGCGCCAGGGCCACCGGCGGACCGAGCAGGAAGCCCCGGGCCTCCATGCCCAGCACCCGGTCGACCTCGCCCACGTCGCGCCGCACCGCCTCGGCCAGGGCGTCGATGGCCCGGGCCAGGGCCGGCGCATCGCCCAGCAGCGGGGTGATGTCGCGGAACAGGACCCCGGGCTCGGGGAAGTCCGGGATCGGTCGGATGTGGCGAGCGAGGTCGGCGGGGTCGGACCGGGCGTCCGGCCCGACGGTCACCTCTTCTTGCCCTTCTTGCGGGGCCGCGGGGGCGGCGTGCCCTTGGGCCGGGCCGGGGCCTTGGTCGCGGCCGGCCCCTTGGCGAGGGCCACACCGTCGCCGGCGGCCGGGTCGGCGGCTGCGGCCGGCTCGGCCACGGTGATCGTGGCCGCGGTCCGGGCCAGGCGCTCGCGCAGCGCCCGGTAGCGGGGCTCGCGCTCCTTGAGGAGGGCCAGCAGCGGCGAGGCGATGAAGATCGACGAGTAGGCGCCCGACAGCTGGCCGATGAACAGGGCCAGGCCGAACTCCTGCAACGTCGTGGCGCCCAGGGCCAGCGACCCCACCAAAAGCACCGAGAGGATCGGGATGATGGCGGTGATCTGTGTGTTCAGCGACCGCATCAGCACCTCGTTGAGCGACCGGTCGACCATGGTGCTGTAGGTCATGCGGGCGTTGGCGGTGAGCAGGCGCGTGTTCTCGTCGACCCGGTCGAACACGACGATGCCGTCGTAGATCGAGAAGCCGAGGATCGTGAGGATGGCCACCACCGTCGCCGGGGTCACCGGGAGCTGGAGGATGGCGTAGGTGCCGATGACCACGAGGATGTCGTGGAGCAGGGCCCCCAACGTGGCGAGCGCCATCCGGAACTCGAACCGGACGGTGATGTAGATCACGATGGCGATCAGGAACACGACCAGGGCCTGGAGCGCCTTGCGGGAGATCTCCTCGCCCCACGACGGGCCGACCTCGTTGACGACGACCTCGTTCTGCTCGGCGCCCGTCAGCTCGACGAGGGTGTCGACCACCTCGCCGCCCCGCTCCTGGCGCTCGGTGTCGGTGCCCTCGATGGCCTCGGTCTGCACCCGGAGGTCGTCGCCGACCTCCTGGACCTCGACCTCGTCGAAGCCCAGGTCGCCGATGGCGTCCTCGACGTCGGACACGCTGGCGCCGCCGGCGGGGACCTCCCACTGGTTGCCCCCGGTGAAGTCGATGCCGAGGTTCAGCCCACCGTTGATGCCCAGGAACGCCAACCCGATGAGGATGTAGGCCCCCGAGATGCCGAACCAGAGCCTCCAGCGGGGGACGAAGGTGTAGTCGGTCTCGCCGTTGTACAGCCGGCGCAGCAGGCCGTTCTTGCGCTCGCCGCCGGGGGCGGCCTCGGGGCTGGTGGTGGTGTCGCTCACGATCGCGCTCCTGCCTTGGTCCGGCCGGCCGCTCGGGCCTGGGACTCGTCGTCGCTGCGGGCCAGGCCGCGGGCCACCCCGAACACCCGGTTGCGGGTGAAGAAGTCGCTCCGGGCCAGCAGGGCCACCACCGGGCGGGTGAAGCCGTAGGCCACGATGAGGTCGAGCACGACCGACAAGCCGAGGAAGAAGGCGAAGCCCCGGACCGCGCCCACCGTGAGCCACCACAGCAGGGCGGCGCCCATGAGCGAGGCCAGGTCGGCCGTGACGATGGTCTTGAACGCCTTCTGGAAGCCCTTCTCGGTGGAGGCGCGGACCGTCTTGCCCATCCGGACCTCGTCCTTGAGCCGTTCGAAGTAGACGACGTAGGAGTCCACCGTCGTGCCCAACGAGACCACGATGCCCACCACCCCGGCCAGCGACAAGGTGAGCCCGCGGGTCTCCGAGAGCCAGCAGATCGTGCCGTACATCAGCGAGCTCCACACGCCCAGACCGAGGACGACGACCACGCCGAGGGCCCGGTAGTACACGATCAGGTAGAGGGCCACGGCGATGAGCCCGATGATCCCGGCCAGGACGCCGGCCCGGAGCGAGTCCTCGCCGAGGGTGGGCGACACCTGGCGCTCGGCGCTGCGGGTGAACTCGACCGGCAGGGCGCCGTAGCGGAGCTTGAGCGCCAGGTCCTTGGCCTCGGCCTCGGGGAAGCCGCCCTCGCCGCCGCTGATGATGAACTCCTGGTCGGCCAGGTTGGGTTCGTTCACGGTCGGGGCCGAGATGACCTCTCCGTCGAGGACGATGGCCATCTGCTTGGTGGGACAGGTCGCCGCCACCGAGTTGCAGGCGTTGATGAGCTCGTTGGCCGTGCTCCTCTGGCCGCTCTTCACGTTGACGGCGACGACCCACTCGCTCCCGGTCTGCCCGCCCAGCTGGGCCTGGGCCTTGCTGAGGGCGCCGCCCTCGAACCCGGCCGGCCCGAGCTGCGTGCACGACACGGGATCGACGTCGGCCTGGGGGCGGTCGGGGAGCACGACGGTGGCGTCGGCCGCCGCCGCCGGGTCGGAGGACTCGGTGGTGGTCGTCGTGTCGCCGGGGGCCGTGGTGGTGGTGTCGCCGGGCGCCGTGGTGGTGGTCTCGCCCTCGGCCGCCGTGGTGGTCGTCTCGCCCTCGGCCGCGGTCGTGGTGGTCGTGCTCTCCTGGCGACCCAGCGGCGGGGCGGCGTACTCGCCGTCGACCACGGCGGCGGGGGCGGCCGGGGCCGGGCGGGCGGCGCCCTCCTCGGTCGAGGCGGGGGCCTCGGTCGAGGCCGGGGCCGTGGTCGACGCGCCATCGGCGGGGGCCGTCGTGGTCGCGCCATCGGCCGGCGCCGTCGTGGCCGTCGGGTCCTCGGCCGGCGCCGTCGTGGCCGTGGGGTCCTCGGCCGGCGTCTCGGCCGCCGCCGCGGCGCCCGCGGCGCAGGGGTCCTCGCCGGCGGCCGCGGCCTCGGCGTCGTAGGGCAGCCCGGGTTGGAGCACGGGCCGGAACTCGAGCCGGGCCGTCTCGCCCAGGATCTCCTGGGCCCGCTGGCGGTCCTCGATGCCCGGCAGGTCGACCACGACGTTGTCGCCCTGGCGGGTCACCTCGGGCTCGGCCACGCCCAGGCCGTCGATCCGGTTGCGGATGATCTCCATGGCCTGGTCGATGCTGTCGCTGGGCGGGTTGCCCTCGGCCGTCAGCACCACCGAGAACCCACCCTGCAGGTCGAGACCCAGTTCGGGCGAGGACCCGGTGGCGACGACCGTCGTGATGGCGAACACCGCCAGCGCCAGGACGAAGGCGAGGGCGCCGAGGCCCCGGTTGCGCAGCCGGGCCAGCTTGCCCCGCTTCTCCAGGACGCGGCCGATCGACCACACGACCAGGGCGGCGACCGCGGCCAGCGAGATCCAGGCCCACGTCGAGGGCTTGGTGTCGTCGATCGCCAGGGTGACGATGCGCGCCACCAGCAGGAGCAGGCTGACGATGAGGGTGCCCTCGACGGCGCCGATGCGCCGCCGGCGGGCCTTGCGGGAGCCCTTGGCCTCCCGGGGCCGGGGCGGGGGGCCGGAGCGGCCCTTCTTGGCCCGGTCCTTGCTGGGCCGGGGCGGCGGACCGCTCTTGGCCTTGTCCTCGGCGCCGGCCGCGGCCTCGCCAGCGTCGGTGTCGGTGTCGGTGTCGGTGTCGGCCTCGTCGGTCTCGGTGGCGCCGGTGTCGTCGACGGCCTCGTCGTCCGCGTCGGTCTCGTCGACCACCTCGTCGTCCGCGGCGCCGGTGCCCGCCACGATCGGGTCGTCTCGGCCGTCGCTCACCGGACACCCCCGACGGGCGCGCACCAGCAGCGCACGGTGGTGTCCGAGGTCGGCGACAGAGGTGACACGAAGGGTCCGATCAGATCCAGGAAAACAGCCCGGGGGACCATAGTGCGCGTGTCCCTTGCCACCGGTGCGCGGAACGACATCATCCCCACACCTCCAGCACCTCGGACCGCCACGCGGCCAGCCGCTGCTCGCGGATCGCGGCGGCCGTCCGGTCGACGAACCGCAGCAGCCAGGCCACGTTGTGGATGGTCAGGAGGCGGAAGGCGGACAGCTCGCCGACCTGGAGGAGGTGACGGAGGTAGCCCCGCGAGTACCGGGCGCAGGTCGGGCAGGGGCAGGTCTCGTCGACGGGACCGGGGTCGCGGGCGTTGGCCACCCGCTTGACGTTGAAGCGGCCGGCGTCGGTGAGCAGGGTGCCGTGGCGGGCCAGACGGGTCGGCAGCACGCAGTCGAACATGTCGACGCCCAGGGCGATGGCCTCGACCAGGCTGGCCGGGTCGCCCACGCCCATCAGGTAGCGGGGCTGGTCGGCGGGCAGCGCGGCCAGGGCGGCGGCGAGGGCGGGGAGCATCTCGGCCCGGCTCTCCCCCACCGACAGGCCGCCGATGGCGTAGCCGTCGAAGCCCACGTCGGTGGTCCAGCGGCCGCTGTCGGCGCGCAGCACGGGGTCGATCCCGCCCTGCACGATCCCGAACTGGGCCTGGACCAGGCCCCGCGCCGCGGCCTCGGCCTCGCCGGCCAGGAAGGCGGCCCGACCGCGCTCGGCCCAGCGGGCGGTGCGCTCGGCGGCGGCCCGCACCACGTCGTCGGGGGCCGGGAGGCCCGGGCACACGTCGAGGACCATCTGGACGTCGGCTCCGATGTCGGTCTGCACGGCCACCGCGCCCTCCGGCGACAGGTGGTGAGTGCTGCCGTCGTAGGTCGAGCGGAAGAGGGCGCCGTCCTCGTCGACCTTCGGGGCCAGGCTGAAGATCTGGTAGCCGCCCGAGTCGGTGAGGCTGTGCCCGTCCCAGCCGGTGAAGGCGGCCAGGCCGCCCAGCTCGCGCACCACGTCGGCCCCCGGGCGGAGCATCAGGTGGTAGGTGTTGGCCAGCACGACCGGCGGGGCCAGGGCGTCGAGGTCGTCGGCCCCGAGCGACTTCACCGAGCCCCGGGTCCCCACCGGCATGAACGCCGGGCTGGGGAACGACCCCCGAGCGGTCACGACCCGCCCCGCCCGGGCGCTCCCGTCCCGCGCCTCGACCTCGACGGTGGCCTTCACGCGGTCACCCGGCGCGGCCGGGGCGGCCGTCGAGGAGGCAGCAGTCGCCGAAGGAGAGGAAGCGGTAGCCGTCGGCCAGGGCGGTGTCGTAGAGCCGGCGCCAGCGGGGCCCGATGACGGCATCGACCAGCACGAGGAGCGACGACCGGGGCACGTGGAAGTTGGTGAGCAGGGTGTCGACCAGCGTGGGCCGCGCGTCGCCGTGGAGGTAGATGTCGGTGCGGCCCTCGAGCGCCCCGGTGGCCTCGACCGCCTCCAGCGTGCGGAGCGTGGTGGTGCCGACGGCGACGACCCGGCTCCCGTGGGCCCGGGCGGCGCGACAGGCGTCGACGACGGCGGGCTCGACCCGGTAGGCCTCGGCGTGCATGACGTGGTCCTCGACGTGATCGGCGGCGATGGGCCGGAACGTGCCCAGCCCGACCTGCAGCTCGACCCGCTCGATGCGGACGCCCCGCTCCCGGCAGGCGTCGAGCACCCGGTCGGTGAGGTGCAGCCCCGCGGTCGGGGCCGCCACCGAGCCCGGCGCGCGGGCGTAGACCGTCTGGTAGCGCTCGGGATCGTCGAGGTCGACGTGGATGTAGGGCGGCAGGGGCACCTCGCCCACGGCGTCGAGCGGGGCCTCGTCGCCCAGGGCGACCCGCCGCACGCCGTCGCCCAGGTCGTCGGCGACCTCGATGGAGAGCGGACCGGCGGTGAGGGTCGTCCCGGGCGCGACCCGGCGGCTGGGACGGACGAGGGCCCGCCACGTCCCCGCCGGCTCCCGCTCGAGCAGGAGCACCTCCACCGCCCCACCCGTCGGCTTGGTGGCGGCGATGCGGGCGGGCACGACGCGGGTGTCGTTCACGACCAGGACGTCGCCGGGGTCGAGCAGGCTCGGCAGGTCGCGCACGCCGCGGTGGTCGGGTGGGGCGAGGGGACCCCGATCGACCAGCAGGCGGGCCGCGTCGCGGGGCTCGACGGGCACCTGGGCGATGCGGTCCTCGGGCAGGTCGTAGGCGAAGGCCTCGACCGGCGTGCGCTCAGCCGTCCGCGACATGGAGGGCTTCGAGCGCGGCGCCGGCCAGCACCCGGGCGCCGAGGGCGATGGCGGACTCGTCGACGTCGAAGGCGGCGGCGTGGATGTCGGCCCCCTGCACCCCTACCGGGCTGACGCCGAGGCGGAGGAAGGCGCCGGGGATCCGCTCGAGGAACCAGGAGAAGTCCTCGCCGCCACCGCTCTGACGGGTCGGCAGCACCCCGTCCGGGCCGACGACGGCGGCCGCCGCCCGGGCCAGCAGACCCGTGGCCCACGGCTCGTTGTCGACCGGCGGAGCGCCGACGCGGTGATCGAGCTCCCAGGTGGCGTGGCGCGGCTCGGCGATGGCACCGATGAGCGCGGGCAGCAGCTTGGCCGCCTCCTCCCAGCCCGCCCGCCCGGTGGCGCGGAGCGAGCCCCGCAGCTCGGCCGTGGCGGGGATGACGTTGGCGGCGTCGCCGGCGGTGATCGACCCGAAGGTGAGGTTCACGCCGTCGCGGGGATCGGTGAGGCGGTCGAGCGAGGCGGGCAGGTCGACCGCCAGGCGGGCGGCCACGTTGACCAGGTCGGCGGTGCGGTGGGGGCGGGCGGTGTGACCTCCCGGTCCGGTCAGGCGGATGACCACCATGTCGGTGGCGCTGGTGATCGGGCCGGGGGACAGCCCGACCTGGCCGACCTCCAGGTGCGGGTCGCAGTGGAGGGCGAAGATGGCGGTGGCGTCGTCGACCCGACCCGCCTCGGCCAGCGGGCGGGCCCCCGAGGGGATCGACTCCTCGGCCGGCTGGAACACGACGCGCACCCGACCGGCGCGGCCCCGGAGGACCTCGGCCAGGGCGAGGGTCGCCCCCACGGCCGCGGCGGTGTGGACGTCGTGGCCGCAGGAGTGGCAGACGCCGGGCACGGTCGAGCGTTAGGGCACGTCCTTGGCGTCCTGCATCCGCAGGGCGTCCAGGTCGGCGCGGAGGGCGACGAGCGGGCCGTCGGTGCCGACCTCGGCCACCAGCCCGGTCGGGCCCTCCCCGGGGGCGGTGGCGACGCCCCGGGCGATCAGGAGCTCG
>DASVEC010000544.1:0-10599 GCA_036380755.1 Iamia sp.
GTGGCCGTCGTCGTCACCCACGATCCCGGCCCCTGGTTCGAGGACGTCCTGCGGTCGCTGGCGGCGCAGACCTACGAGCCGCTCTCGGTCCTGGTCGTCGACACGGCCAGCGCCGAGGACCCGTCGCCCCGCGTCGCCGCCGTCCTCCCCCACGCCCGCATCAAGCGGCTCGACCACGACCCCGGCTTCGCCGCCGCCGCCAACCAGGTGCTCGACCTGGTCGAGGGGGCGGCCTTCCACCTGCTGTGCCACGACGACGTGGCCCTCGACCCCAACGCCGTCCGGATCCTCGTCGAGGAGGCGTTCCGAACCAACGGCGGCGTCCTCGGCCCCAAGCTCGTCGACTGGCACGACCCCCGGCGCCTGCGATCGGTCGGGGGCGCGGCCGACAAGACCGGCGCTCCGGCCCCCTTCGCCGAGCCCGGTGAGCTCGACCAGGAGCAGCACGACGCCGTGCGCGACGTCTTCTACGTCGCCGGCGGCGTCACCCTGGTGCGGGCCGACCTGTTCAGCACCCTCGGTGGCTTCGACCCGGGCATGGCGCTCCACGGCGAGGACATCGACCTGTGCTGGCGGGCCCACACCGCCGGCGCCCGCGTCCTCGTCGTGCCCTCGGCCCGCGCCCGCCACCTCGAGGCCCTTGCGGTCCGCCACCCCGACGACGACCGCCGGCGCCTGCAGCAGCGGCACAAGATCCGCTCGCTGCTGTCCTGCTACCGCTGGGGTCACCTGCTCCGGGTCGTGCCCCAGGCGCTCCTGCTGAGCGTCGTCGAGGCGGTGGCCGTCCTGGTGACCGGCCGGGTCCGTCACGCCGCCGACATCGCCGGGGCGTGGACGTGGAACCTGCGCCGGGTGGGCGAGATCCGGCGCCGGCGCCGGGCCGTGTCCCGCTCCCGGGCCGTGCCCGACGCCGAGGTGCGCGAGCTCCAGGTGCGGGGCAGCGCCCGGGTCACCGCCTTCCTCCGGGGCCAGGTCGGCTCGGCCGACGACCGGCTGGCCGCGCTGGCCGCCACCGGGCGCGACCTCACCGGCCACCTGCGGGCGCCCCTCACGCGCATCGCCCTGGGCGTCGCCCTCGTCACCCTGGGGCTGGTCGCCCTGGGCAGCCGCAACCTGCTCTTCCAGCCCATCCCCGCGGTGGGCGAGATGGCCGCCTTCCCCGACTCGGCCATGGACCTGCTCCGCAACCACCTGTCGGGGTGGCGGGCCACCGCCGGCGGTGGCCCGGGACCGTCGCCCACCGGATCGGGCGCGTTCGGGCTGGGGAGCCTGGTCGCGCTGGGCTCGACGAGCGTCGCTCGCAAGCTGCTCATCCTCGGCCTGGTGGCCGCCGGACCGGTCGGCATCTGGCGTCTCAGCCGCCCCATCGGCTCGATCCGGGCCGGGGCCGCCGCCGTCGTCGTCTACGCCGCCATCCCCATCCCCTACAACGCCCTGTCCCGGGGGACGCTCTCGGCCCTGGCGGCCTACGCGGTCATCCCGTGGGTGCTGCTGGGCCTCGGCCGGGCCATGGCCCTGGCGCCCTTCGGCCGGCGCGACCTGCCCGACGACGCCGACGTGGTGATCGACTCGGTTACCAGCCCACCGGCCCGCGCCCTGGGCATCGGCGTGGCCCTCGCCCTCGGGGCCATCATCACCCCGGCGATCATCCCCCTCGCCGTCGTCGTGGTCGTCGGCCTGGTGCTCGGCTCGCTGGTGGCCGGGCGCGCCGCCGGTCTGGGCAAGGCGGTCGGCACCGCGCTCGGCGGCATCGTCGTGGCCGTCGTCCTCCACCTGCCGTGGAGCGCCTCGCTGCTGCTCGACGGGGGCGGCTGGAACGCGGTCGTGGGCGCCGACCAGACCGCGGTCCGGCCCCTCGGCGAGCTCCTGCGGTTCCAGACCGGGCCCTACGGCAACTCCCCGCTGGGCTGGGCCTTCCTCGCCGCCGCCGCCCTGCCCCTCGTCATCGGCCGGGGCTGGCGCCTGGCCTGGGCCATCCGCTGCTGGTTCATCGCCCTGGCGTGCTGGGGTGTCCTCCTCCTCGCCGAGCAGGGCGCGCTCCCGTTCGACCTGCCGCCAGCCGAGGTCCTGCTCGTCCCGGCCGCCGTCGGCCTGGCCCTCAGCGCCGCCCTGGGCATGGCCGCCTTCGAGGTCGATCTCCGCCACTACCAGTTCGGGTGGCGCCAGGGGGCGTCGATCCTGGCCGCGGTGGCGGTCCTGGTGGGCGGGCTGACCCTCGCCCCGGCCGTGTTCGACGGTCGCTGGAAGGTCCCGCGGGCCGACCTGGGCCGGTTCGCGTCCACGCCGCTGGCCGCCGACGGCGACTCCGACGCCCGGATCCTGTGGCTGGGCGACCCCGAGGTCATGCCGCTCGGCGCCCACCGCTACGACGACGACGTGGCCCTGGCCACCTCGGACGGACTGCCCGACGTCACCGGGCTGTGGGCCGGGCGCCGCCACGACAGCACCGAGCGGCTCGTCGAGGCCGTCGAGACGGCCGCCGCCGGGCGCACCGCCCACCTGGGCGAGCTGCTCGGGCCCGAGGGCGTCCGCTACGTGATGGTGCCGACCCGCTCGGTGCCGGAGGCCTACGACGGCATCGACGCCGCGCCCCCGCGCTGGCTCACCGAGGTCCTCGCCGCCCAGCTCGACCTCCAGCGCATCGACACCGATCGCTCGCTGATCGTCTACCGCAACGACGCCTGGCGCGACATGGCGCGCGCCGTCCCGGCCGGCACCGAGCTGCCCGACGATCCCGCCGGCGCGGTCGGCGCCGGGCTCGACGACGTCGAGTCCGTCGTCACCGGCCAGCCGGCCCACGACCGGTACCGGGTCGACGTCCCGGCCGACACCGACGTGGTGGCCGCCGTCCCGCCCGACGGGTGGAGCCTCGACGTGGACGGGGGCCGCGAGGCCAGCGGGGAGGCCTTCGGCTGGGCGGCGCGCTACGACGAGCCCGACGCCGGGGCGGGGACGCTCTCCTACGACACCCCGATCGGCAACGTCGCCCTGATCGCCCTCCAGCCCGTGCTCTGGGTGCTCGCCCTGCTCGCCCGGAGCCGGATGCTGACCCGTGCCCGCCGGCGCGCCGAGGCCGCCCGCCCGGCACCGGCCGGCCCCGTGCCGATCGTCGACCCGGTCGAGGCGGCCGCCGCCGCGGTGGCGGCCCTGGCCGAGCGGGCGGCCACGGTCGAGGCCAAGGATCCCACCGACGACGACCAGGGGGACGAGGCGTGAAGCGCTGGCCCCCGCTCGTCCTGATCGCCGCCCTCCTCGTCGGCGGGCTGATCCTCGGGCGCGACGGCTCGACCCGGTCCGACGACGCGGTCGCCGACGTCGATCCCGCGACCTTGCTGCCGGTCGCCGCCCCGGCCGACGCCCTCGACGGCTCGTGGTTCTGCGCCGGCCAGTCGGCCGGCGACGACACCCCGGCCGACGGCACCCTGATCGTCGCCAACGTGGGCGACACCACCGCCACCGGCACCGTCGAGGTCATCGCCGCCGGCGGCGAGGAGCCCGTCGTCGAGCCGCTCGAGGTGGCGGCGCGCACCACCGAGCGGATCCGCCTGGCCGACATCCTCGAGGCCGATTGGGTGGCGGCCCAGGTCCAGGTCGAGGGGGGCACGGTCGTCGTCGAGCACGAGGTGGTGGGTGAGCTCGGCCGCGACGTGGCGCCGTGCCAGTCCCGGGCCTCCGACTCCTGGCTGCTGCCGGCCGGCGCCAGCACCCGCGACGCGTCCTTCACCCTGGCGATCTACAACCCCTACGGCGGTGAGGCCCGGCTCGACCTGTCGTTCACCACCGAGGACACCGTCCGCGAGCCCCCCGACCTGCAGGGGCTCGCCGTCGGCCCGGGCGCCCTGGTCGCCGTCGACGTGTCGGGCGTGGTGACCGAGCGGGCCGTCATCGCCACCACGGTGTCCGCCACTCGGGGCCAGGTGGTGGTCGACCGCATCCAGACCTACGACGGCCAGGGCGCGGCCACCACGGACGAGGAGGCGGAGGAGGAGACCTTCCAGCGCGAGGGCCTCACCGTCACCCCGGCCGTCCCCGCGCCCCAGCGGGTCTGGTCCTTCCCGGCCGGCGTGAAGGCGGGCTTCCTGCACGAGCAGGTCGTCCTGTTCAACCCGAACGACGACACCGCCGAGGTCGAGCTCGAGGTCGCTCTCGACGACCCGGAGCGCAACGGCGTCCTCGACGCGCTCCCGGTCACGGTGCCGCCCGGCGAGTTCACCGTGTTCGACGTCGACGCCGTCGAGTCCATCCCCGACGGCGTGGCCCACTCGATCACCGTCCGCTCCGAGGACGTGCCCATCGTGGCCGAGCGCACCCTCGCGGCGGCGAGCGAGGACACCCTGCCGTACATCGGCACGGCCGCCTCCACCGGCTCGCCGGTGGCCGCCGACCGGTGGGTCTTCGCCACCGGCCCGGAGGCCGACGTCGACACGGGGCGGATCGTCGTCGTCAACCCGGGCGACGCCGCCGTCGAGGTCGAGGTGGCCGCCTTCGGCGCCGGCGAGACGACGCCCGTGGGGGAGGACGCAGCCGGCGCGTCGTCGTCGACCTTCACCCTCGAGCCCGGCGCCCGGCGCGACGTGTTCATCGACGATCTCGACGACGACGCCCGATCCCTGTCGGTGGTGGCCGACGGCCCGATCGTGGCCGAGCGCCGGATGGTCCCGGTCGAGTCCGAGGAGGAGACCGGTCGGGGCATCTCGCTGAGCATCGGCATCCCCCTGCGCGACGGCCTGGCCCTGCTCGGCTGAGCCCCGTGGACCGGCTCCTCGTCCTCCTCGCCCTGGCCGCCGGCGCCGGTGCCGTCGCCTGGCTGGTCCGCAGCCGGCTGGGCACCGACGCGCCCACCCGCCCGGCCTGGGTCGTGCCCGACCACGTCGACCGGGCCGACCTCGCCCGTCCCGACACCCCGTGGATGGTGGCCGTGTTCAGCTCGTCGACCTGCCTGGCCTGCCGGGCCACCTGGGAGAAGGCCCGCCAGCTGGAGAGCGACGAGGTCGCGGTGCAGGACCTCGACTCGGTCGCCGACGCCGCCCTCCACGAGCGCTACGGCGTCGACGCCGTCCCGTTGCTCCTCGTGCTCGGCCCCGACGGGACCGTGCACAAGAGCTTCCTGGGCGAGCCGTCGGCCGCCGACCTCTGGGCCGCCGTGGCCGAGGCGCGGGACTCCTAGAGGTCAGTCGACTGAGGTCGACTCCACCGACGGCTGCGGATCGGCGGCGGCCATGGCGACCAGGCGCTTGACGGTGGCGCCGTCGATGGTCTCGTGCTCGAGCAGCGAGCGGGCCACCATGTTCAGCCCGCCCCGGTTCTCGGTGAGCAGGGTGCGGCACCGCTCCTCGGCCTCGCGCAAGATGCGCTCGACCTCCTCGTCGATGGTGTTGGCCATGGCCCCGCTGTAGCTGTCGCGGGACTGCTGCATGATGTCCTCGCCGAGGAACACCTGGCCGCTGCCGCCCCACGCCTGGGGCCCGACCTTGGGGCTCATGCCCCACTCGGTGACCATGCGCCGGGCCCGGTTGGTGCTGACCTCGAGGTCGTTGCCGGCCCCGGTGGTCATCACGCCGAAGACGATCTGCTCGGCCACCCGGCCGCCCATGGCCACCACGATCGACTCCTCGAGGAAGTCCTGGTTGTAGCTGTGGCGGTCCTCGGCGGGGAGCTGCTGGGTGACGCCCAGGGCCATGCCGATCGGGAGGATCGTGACCTTGTGGAGCGGGTCGGCGTTGGGGAGGAGCGAGGCACACACGGCGTGGCCGGCCTCGTGGTACGCCGTGAGCTCCTTCTCGGAGGGCGACAGCGCCATAGACTCGCGGCGGGCGCCCATCAGGACGCGGTCGCGGGCGTACTCGAAGTCCTCGTTGCCGATGGCCTGGCGGCCCTGGCGCACGGCGTGGAGGGCGGCCTCGTTGACCAGGTTCGACAGCTCGGCGCCGCTCATGCCGGGGGTGCCCCGGGCCACGACGTTGAGGTCGAGGTCGGGGGAGAGGCTCTTGCCCTTGGTGTGGACGCCGAGGATGGCCAGGCGCTCGGACATCTCCGGCAGGGGCACGACGACCTGGCGGTCGAAGCGGCCCGGCCGCAGCAGGGCGGGGTCGAGGATGTCGGGCCGGTTGGTGGCCGCCATCATCACGATGCCCTCGGTGGCTTCGAAGCCGTCCATCTCGTTGAGCATCTGGTTGAGCGTCTGCTCGCGCTCGTCGTGACCGCCACCCAGACCGGCGCCCCGCTTGCGGCCGATCGAGTCGATCTCGTCGATGAAGATGATCGCCCGGCCCATCTTCTTGGCCGTCTGGAACAGGTCGCGGACCCGGCTGGCGCCGACGCCGACGAACATCTCCATGAAGTCCGAGCCCGAGACGGACAGGAAGGGCACGCCGGCCTCGCCGGCCACGGCCCGGGCGATGAGGGTCTTGCCGGTGCCGGGGGGGCCGACCAGCAAGATGCCCTTGGGGATGCGGGCGCCGATCTGGCCGAACTTCTCCGGGTGCTTCAGGAAGTCGACGACCTCGGTGATCTCGAGCTTGACGCCCTCGTAGCCGGCCACGTCGGCGAAGGTCGTGCCCGGGCGCTCGGTGCTGTAGGTCTTGGCCTTGCTCCGGCCGATCGACATGATGTTGCCCATCTGGCCCGACGCCCGGCGGTTGAGCATCCACAGCAGGAAGCCGAAGAAGGCGAAGGGCAGGAGCAGCGGGAACCAGGTCTCGACGAAGCTGGGCCCGCGGGTCTTGGGCTTCAGGTCGACGTCGTGCTCCTGGGCGATGGAGATGAGGTCCTGCGGGGCCTCGCGGAAGCCCGTGGTGCGGAACTCCTTGCCGTTCTCGAGCTCGCCGGTGATCTTGGCCGAGGCGTTGTCGAACTCGATCGACTTCACCTCGCCGGCGAGCACCTTGTCGCGGAACTCGGTGTAGGAGATCTCGTCGCCGGTGCTGCCGCCGGAGGAGACGGCCAGGATGATGATCCCGAGGAAGGCGGCGACGAGGACGTAGAGCGACCACTTGGGCCACCCGGCCGACGCCGGGCTGGGGCTGCGACCACCCTGGCCAGAGCCTTCGGGGGGCGATGGGGGAGACGGTGGGCCCTGCTGGGACATGGCGCCATGGTAGGGGGCTTGACAGCGCTCGCGGCCATCACCTCGTCGCTGATCGGGGGCCGATACCCTGGCCTCCATGGCCCGCCGCTGCGCCCGCCCGGACTGCTCCCAGGTGGCGACGACGACCCTCGCCTACGAGTACGAGACGTCGACCGTCTGGCTGGCTCACCTGAGCGAGGAGTCGCACCCCATGACCCACGACATGTGCGAGGCCCACGCCGACCGCATGTCGGTGCCCCGGGGCTGGCAGCTCCGGGACCGCCGTGACGTGGTGCCCCTGCCCCTCTTCGGCCACGATGCCCTCGCCAGCTGACGCTGGTGCCCTCGCCAGCTGACGCGCTCTCCCGACGGGGTCGTCGGAGGCCCGGCCGGTAACCTCGCTCGTTCGTGGCGCAGGGAACACGTCCCGCCGGCCACGTCGACCACCCCGTGACCGCGCCCTCGCCCGCCCCCGCCCGCCCCGACGCCGTCCCGGAGCCCCCGCCGTGGGGCATGGGGGAGGTGGCCGTCGCCGCCCTGGTGACGCTGATCGTCGGCGCCGTCCTCGGCTCGGTCATCTTGAGCGTGGCCGGGGCCGAGGACACCGACGCCGCCTCGCTGGTCGTGCTCGCCCTGGTCCAGACCACCCTCTGGGTCGGGATGATCGGCGCCGTGGCCGTGGTGCTGCGCCGCCGGGGGGCGTCGCTCCGCGACCTCGGCCTCCGGGTCCGCTGGATCGACGTGCCCGTGGGCGCTGCGGCCGGCGTGCTGGGCCAGCTCGTGCTCGTGCCCCTCGTCTCGTGGCCGTGGGCCGCCCTCCTGGGGACGAGCTCCGACGAGCTCGAGGAGCCGGCCTGCCGCCTGGCCGAGAAGGCCGATGGGTCCTCGCTCGGCATCGTCCTGCTGTTCCTGATCACCGTCATCGGCGCCCCCATCGTCGAGGAGCTGTTCTTCCGGGGGTTCGTCCAGCGAGCGGCCGTCGCCGCCTTCACCCGGAACCTCCCGCTCGACGACAACGAGGCGGCCCGCCTCGCCCGGCGCGTCGGCGTCGCCTCCGGGCTGGTGCTCACCGCCGCCCTCTTCGGGCTCACCCACTTCCAGGTCCTGCAGGCGCCGGCCCTCATCGCCTTCGGGCTGGTGCTCGGGATCCTCGCCCACCGCAGCGGTCGGTTGGGGTCGAGCATCATCGCCCACATGGCCTTCAACGCCACGACCGTCGTGACCCTCGTCGTGCTGTCGTCCTCGGTCGACGAGCAGTGCGGTGACGTGCTGGGTGTGCTGACCCGCCTCGGGGGGCTGGGCGGATGACCGTCGAGCTGCGCAAGGGCCTGGCGGGCGAGGGGCCCTCCTGGGGCGCCGAGGAGCCGACCGGTGCCGGCCGGGCCGCCGCCCGTCCCGCCGTCTCGGCCTGGGAGCACGTGCGCAACGTGCTGCTGATCGCCCTGCGCCGGGTCGGCGGGGCGTCGTGGGAGACGATCGCCACCGCCGTGGTGGTGGCCGCGTGCGCCCTGTTCGTCTTCGAGACGGTCCAGCCGGCGCTGATCTTCAAGGAGAACACCCCCACCGGCGGCGACATGGGCTCGCATGTGTGGGGCCCCATGTTCCTGATGCGCGAGGCGCTCCCCAACGCCCAGCTCAACGGCTGGGCCCCCGACTGGTACGCCGGCTTCCCCGCGTTCCAGTTCTACATGGTCGTCCCCATGCTGCTGATCGTGGTGGTGCACGTCGGCGTGCGCAGCCCGCTGATCGTCGTGTCGCTGCCGGCCGTGCTGGCGCTGATCCCGCTCGGGTGGTTCGTGCCCAAGCTGCACCGGTTCCGGTGGGCCCTCTTCGGCCTCGGCCTCTTCCTCACCGTGCTGGTGGTGCCGGTGCCCTATGGGGTGTCGTTCAAGCTGGTGGCGGTGTCGGGGCTGGTGGGGATGCCGATCGCGGCCTGGGCCCTGGGCCGTCTGGCCGGCGCCCCCTTCCCGATCCCGCCGGCGCTGGCCCTGGGGTCGCTGTTCTTCATCTACAACCTGGAGCCGACCCTCAACTCCGGCACCGGCAACATCATCGGCGGGAACATGACCTCGACGATGGCCGGGGAGTTCTCGTTCTCGATCAGCCTGACGCTCTCGCTGCTCTACCTGGGCTTCCTGATCCGGGGCCTGCGCACCGGCAAGGGCCGGGGCATCACGGCCGTGCTGCTCGCCCTCTGCGGGCTGTGCCACATCATCCCGGCCTTCTACGCCATCGGGGCCACCGCCGTGGCGCTGGTCGTGTGGCCGGGCGTCCAGCGGCTGCGCTGGTTCCTGCCCATCGGCCCGGTCGCCGGGCTGCTGGCCGCCTGGTGGATCGTGCCCTTCGCCGGTCGCCACGCCTACGTCAACGACATGGGCTGGGAGCCGTTGCCCCACGTCACTGGGGGCGACACCCGGACGGTGTGGGCCTACCTCGACAGCACCGGCAAGCTCGTCGCCCTGCTCGTGGTGGGGCTGGTGGTGGGTGCGGCGGCCGCGGCGGCGGCCCGGTTCGCCCTACCCGCTCGGCTGGGCGCCCTGCGCGCCGCGGTCCCACCGGTGGCCGGTCTCGCCGGCCTGCTCGCCGGTGGTCTCGCCGCCGTCTACGTGCTGAGCGAGGTCACTGCGGTCGAGGCCGGCCTGGGCCCGGCGCAGTCGAGCGTCGGCGAGGCCGGCGCCCAGACCATCTTCAAGTACCTCCTCCCGGGCAGCGACGCCCTCGACCTGCCCCTGCTCGTCGCCGGCGTGGGCCTGGTCGTCGGCATCGTCTTCCAGCAGCGGCTGGCCTACCTGCTGGCGGCGATGGCCGCCGGCGGCGCCCTCGGCTTCGTCGTCGTCGGCGACAACCGCCTCTGGAACGCCCGTCTGCTGCCGCTCTACTACCTGGCCCTCTTCCTCCTCGCCGCCCTGGGCGTGGCCGAGGTGATCCGGGCCGTCTCGATCCTCGTGTCGCGCGACGCCGAGAAGCCCACGCCGTGGATCGGGGTCGGGCTGGCCGTGCCGGCGACGCTCGCCGTGCTCGTCTTCCTGGGCGGGCCGCTCTCGCTCGACCAGCTGCCGTGGGGCGTCACCAACGCCAAGGGCGAACCCGAGCTGGCCGGCATCGCCCGGACCTACACCAATCCCGGATCGGGCTGGGCCGAGTTCAACTTCAAGGGCCTCGAGGGCCAGCCCGCCAAGGCCGACCAGCCCGAGGGGGCGACCGTGCCGAACGGCCAGGGCGGTTGGCCCGAGTACCGCGACATGGTCGCCACCATGGACGAGCTGGGCCAGGACCCGGAGCACGGCTGCGGCCGGGCCTTCTGGGAGTTCAACCGCGACCGGCTCCAGTCGTACGGCACGACGATGGCGCCGATGATGCTGCCGTACTTCACCGACGGGTGCATCGGCTCGATGGAGGGCCTCTACTTCGAGTCGTCGGCCACCACGCCGTACCACTTCATCACCCAGTGCAAGCTGTCCCAGGCGGGGTCGTGCTCGCAGCGGGACCTGGCCTACACGTCGTTCGACATCGGCAAGGGCATCGACCAGCTC
>DASVEC010000545.1:0-5722 GCA_036380755.1 Iamia sp.
GAACTCGGGGGAGTAGACGCCCAGAACTGGGCACCTACTCCGCCGAGTTCGGGATCGTGCGAGGCTGGGGCGATGCAACCGGTCGGACTCCACTACGTCTCGATCAACGTCACCGACCCGGACGCCGCCCGCGCCTTCTACGTCGACGTGCTCGGCCTCGTCGAGCGGCCGGACCGACCCGACTTCGGGTTCGGGGGCGCCTGGCTCGACGCCGGCGGCCAACAGGTCCACCTGATCGAGGCCACCCCGCCCCCTGCGGTCGGTCAGCACTTCGCCCTCCAGGTGGACGACATCGACGCGGCCGTGGCCGAGCTGCGGGCGCGGGGCATCGACGTGAGCGACCCCAGCCCCGTCGGCACCGGGCGCCAGGCGTTCCTCACCGATCCCGACGGCAACGGCGTGGAGCTGAACCAGCCCTGATGCCGCGGCTCCGAGCGGCGGGGGACGCGGCGCGGCGCTGGCTGCGCGTCGTCACCTCGCCGCCCTGGCGCCGGGCCCCGCTGCTCGTCGGCCGCAGCCCGGCCCTCGCCGTCGGTGTGGCCGTCGCCGCCTTCGTCCTCGGGCTGGCGGGGGCGTCCCGGCCCCTGTTCTCGGCGTCGGCCGGGCGGGCCTCGCTGCACCAGGACCTGGAGGAGGGCTGCCCGTTCGAGGTCGGGCTCCGGGTCGAGCGGGCCGTCCCGCTGACGCCCGGTGGCGACCCGCTGGCCGCCGGCGGCACGGCCCTGGACGACGCCGTGGGGCCGATCGAGGGCGTCGCCCCGGCCGTCGTCAGCGTGTTCGGCGGCACCGCCACCGTGGCCCCGGCGGGGGCCGAGGGCGGCGAGACGGCGATCGTGCAGCTCCTCCACCGCGACGGCTTCGCCGACCACGTCGAGGTGGTGGCCGGTGGCGACGGCCCCGGCGCGTGGGTCCCCGACACGGTGGCCGAACCGCTGGGCCTGGCCCCCGGTGACGAGATCGCCCTCGTCGACGGCGAGGGGGTGACGCTGCCCGTCACCGCCGTCTACCGCGACCTGCGCGAGGGCCGGGACGACTGGTGGTGCTCGCTGCGCTACACGTTCGAGGCCCGCTCGGCCGGCGGGTTCCCGCCGCCCCCCGTGGTGATGGTCGGCGACGACCTCCCGGCGGTCGTCGCCGACGCCGGTGGCGGCGGGGTGCTGGCCTGGTGGGAGTACCCACCCGACACCGAGACCTGGGACCTCGCCACCGCGACGCGGGCGACGGCGAGCCTCCGGGCCGTCGCCGACCGCACCAACGACCGCGTCTCGGACCTGGCCCTGGCCCTCGGGCCCGGGACGTCGACCGTCGATCGGCCGGCGAGCGTCGACAAGGCCGAGGGGTCGCGGACGGCGGTCGAGTCGGTCGCCGGGCCGGTGGCCTGGGGGACGATCGGCGTGGCCCTGACGATGCTGCTGACCGCGGCCCGGAGCTGGCTCAGCCGGCGGTCGCAGCAGGTCACGGTGCTCACCCTGCGCGGGGCGGGCCCCGTCGCGGTCGGCCTGAAGGCCGTGGGCGAGCTGCTGCCCGCCGTGGTGGTCGGTGGGGCCGCCGGGCTCGGGGCCGCCCTCGCGGTCGTGCGGTACGTCGCCCCCGATCCGATGATCGAGGGCGGCGCCCTGGTCGAGGGGCTGGTGGTGGTCGGGCTGGCGACCATGGTGGCCGTGGTGGCGGTGATCGTCGTGGTGGCGACGGGGGCCCGCCGGGTCGGCGTGGGCTCCGGTGGGGCCGCGCCCCGGCGGACGCTGCTGCCCTGGGAGCCGGTCGTGCTGGCCGGCGCCGTGGCCGCCCTCTACGAGGTCCAGAGCCGTCCCGCGGAGGGTGACGGTCGGATCGACGGGCTCCTGCTCGTGTTCCCCCTCCTCCTGCTGGCCGGGGGGTCGGGGGTCGCCGCCCGGCTGGTCCTGTCGCGCCGGGTGCTGGCCGCGGCGGCGAGGCGGGCGCCGACCGCGGGATGGCTGGCGGCCCGCCGCCTGGCCGCCGGCCGCGCCCGGGTCTCGCTGATCGTCACCGGGGCGGCCATCTCGATCGGCATCGTCGTGTTCGCCGGCGCCACCTCGGCCTCGGTGCGGGCCACCGCCGACGCCAAGGCCGTCCTCGGCGACGGCGCCCGCCAGATCGTCCGCCTCTCGGTCCACGACGACCTCCCCACCGAGCCGCCGATCCCCGGTTCCAGCACGCTGGTCACCCGGACCACGGAGTCGTCGGTGCTCCGGGCCGGGCACGACCGGGCCGACGTGCTCGGCGTCGACCCGGACTCGTTCGCCGACGCCGCCTTTTGGGACGACAGCTTCGCCGGCCGCTCGCTGGGCAGCCTGCTCGACGCCATCACCCTGCCGCCCGATGCGGACCCGGCGGCGGCCGTGTCGATCGTCGCCGTGGGCGACGGCCTGCCCGACCGCTTCGTCATCACCGTCGACGGCGAGGACGGCCCGCAGGAGATCGGGGTCCGGGTGGTCGCCCGGGCCGACGCCTTCCCCGGGTTCCAGGCCGACCGCCCCCGGCCCCTCGTGGTGCTCGATCGGGCCGCCCTCGACCGGGTCGGTGTCGTCGAGCTCCCCGAGGTCTGGCTCTCCGACGACTCCGCCTCGATCCCGGACCGGCTGGAGCGGGAGGGGCTGACGATCATCTACAGCCGCCGGGCCGCCACCGACGTCACCGGCACGCTCCTCCAGCCCCAGGTCTGGGCCATCGACTACTTGGAGGTCATCGGTCTCGCCGCCGGCCTGGTCACGGTGGCCGGTCTGGGCCTGCACTTCGCCGCCGACGCCGAGCGACGTCGCCTCGGCGCCGCCCTGGCCCGCCGGCTGGGCCTCTCGTCGCGCCAGGTCACGGGGGCCACGGTGGTGGAGGTGGCCGCCATCCTGCTCGGTGGGCTCGTTCTCGGGGTGGGGCTGGCCTGGACGGCGGTGCGTCTCGTCTTCCGCAAGCTCGACCCCGTGCCCCAGACCGCCCCCGACCCGTTGCTGCGCTACGACATCGGCCTGGTCGGCGTGTGCGTCGTGGCCGCGCTGGCCGTCGCCGTGGTCGTGACCCTGGTCGTCGAGCGCCGCTCGGCCCGGTCCTCTCTCCCGGAGCTGCTCCGTGCCGCCCGCTGAGAACGCCGCCGTCTGCCGCGAGCTGGTGCAGATCTACGAGTCGGCCGGCGGTGCCGTCCACGCCCTGCGGGGCCTCAGCGCCGAGATCCCGGCCCGCGCCCTGACGGCCGTCGTGGGTCCGTCGGGGGCGGGCAAGTCGACGTTCCTCCGGCTGCTGGCGGGGCTGGAGCGGCCCACCGTCGGCGAGGTCGAGATCGCCGGTCGCCCCACCGCCCACCTCAGCGGGCGGGCCCGGCGCCGGCTGGTGGCCGAGCGCATCGGGTACGTCTTCCAGACCCCGGCCGACAACCTCCTCGCCGACCTCCGCGCCCGCGAGCACGTCCACCTGGCCTGGTCGCTGCGGGCGCCGGTGCCGAAGGGCGCGGTCGATCGCCTCCTGGCCACCGCCGGGCTGGCCGACGAGGCCGGCCTCCGGCCGGCGGCGCTGTCGGTGGGTCAGCAGCAGCGGCTGGCGTTCGCCATGGCGATGGCCGCCACGCCCGCCCTGATCGTGGCCGACGAGCCCACCGCCAGCCTCGACGCGGCCGGGGCGGCGCGATTGGTCGACCTGCTGCCCCGGCTGGTGGCCGAGGGCCAGACCCTCGTGATCTGCACCCACGACCCGCGGGTCGTGGCCCTGGCCGACGTCGTGCTCGAGGTGGCGGGCGGGACCCTCGCCGCCGAGGCCCGCGGGGGCGAGCTCCTGGCCGTGATGGACGAGGCCGACCGCATCCACCTGCCCCGGGCGGTGGCCGAGCGCTTCCCCGGCCGGCGGCTGCGCCTCACCGTCGAGGGCGACGACATCCGGGTGGAGGAGCCGTGAGGGCCGTGGAGGCGAGGGGCGTCGGGCCCGTGGACCTGGCCGTCCCGGCCGGTGAGATGGTCGCCCTGCTGGGGCCGTCGCTCACCGGCAAGACGACGCTGGTCCACGTCCTCGCCGGGTGGAGCCGGCCGGCGCCCGGATCGGTGACGTGGCTCGGGTCCGAGACGGTGCCGCCGTGGTCGACCCTGGCGGTCGTGCCGCAGGACATCGCCCTCATCGAGGAGCTGACCGTGGGCGAGAACGTGAGCCTGGCCCAGGGCGGGCGTACGAGCGTCGCCCCCGACCACCCGCTGGTGGCCCGGCTCGACATCGGCCACCTGTGGAGCCGGGGCGGCTACGAGATCTCGGTGGGCGAGCGCCAGCGCACGATGGTGGCCCGGGCCCTGGTCGGCGAGCCGGCGATCCTGCTCGCCGACGAGCCGGTGGCCCACCAGGACGCCGTCCGGGCCGAGACCGTGCTCGCCCTCCTCCGAGCGAGCGCCGACGCGGGCGCCGCCGTCGTCCTCGCCACCCGCGACCCCGAGGTCGCCGCCATCGCCGACCGCACCCTCGAACTTTGAGCGCCTGACATCGCATACCGATGTCGGGCGCTCAAAGTTCGGGACGTCAGGACTTGAGGAGGTCCTTGAACGGGGACTTGGAGTCGATGCCGGGCTCCTTCTGGAGGCCGAGCACCCGCTCGCCGACGATGTTGCGGAGCGTCTCGTCGCTGCCGCCGGCGATGCGCATGCCGGGCGTGCCGGTGGCGAACGTCGACCAGGCGAAGGTGCCCCACTCGCCGGTGTCGGCGATCAGCCGGGGGCCGAGGATCATGCTGACGACCTCGGTGGTCGCCGTCAGGTTGGCCGTGAGGGCGAGCTTGCCGATCGACATCTCGGGCCCGGGCAGGCCGCCGGCCTTGATCGTCGCCGCCGCCCGCATGTTGGTGTACCGCGACACCTGGTAGCCGGTGTAGAGCCGCATCAGGGTGTCGCGGACGACGGGGTCGTCGTCCTTGTCGAAGGCGCGGGCCATCTCGATCAGGCGGACGATCGACACCAGGCCGGTGCCACCGCTGCCCGAGCCGCCGCCGATCGAGGCCCGCTCGTTCATCAGGGTGGTCAACGCCACAGTCCAGCCCATGTTGACGTCGCCCAGGCGGTGGTCGTCGGGGACCCGGACGTCGGAGAAGAAGACCTCGTTGAACGACGCCCCGCCGGTCATCTGGCGCAGCGGCCGGACCTCGACGCCGGGCGCGTGCATGTCGACGACGAAGCCGGTGAGGCCCTTGTGCTTGGGCAGGTCGGCGTCGGTGCGGCAGATCACCTCGCCGATGTCGGAGTAGTGGGCGCCGGAGGTCCACACCTTCTGGCCGTTGAGGATCCACTCGTCGCCGTCGCGGTCGGCGCGCATCTGGAGGCCGGCCAGGTCGGACCCGGCGCCGGGCTCGCTGAACAGCTGGCAGCCGACCAGCTCGCCGGAGTACATCCGGTTCAGGTAGGCGGTGGTGGCCGGCGTGCCGTGGGCCTGGATCGTGGGCGCCACCATGCCGAAGCCGATGCCGAAGAACGACTGCTTGGGGGTCTGGTAGCCCGACTCCATCCGCCCGTAGAGCAGGGCGTGGTCGCGGCTCAGGCCCCGGCCGCCCAGGTCGGTGGGCCCGTTGATCCAGTGCAGGTCCGCCTCGGACCGGGTCCTCAGCCAGCCCTTGGCCTCGGCCAGCTGGCGGGACTCGGTCTCGCGATCGACCTCCTCGAACATGGCGACGTCGTCGTCGCCCTTGCCCCACACGAACTCCTGGCTCGGCGGCTTGGGCTGGGCGTTGGCGTCGAGGAAGGTGCGGACC
>DASVEC010000546.1:0-13472 GCA_036380755.1 Iamia sp.
ATCGAGCCGAGCGGCGTCCCCGAGGACGACGCCGACCTCCCCGAGGTCACCGACGAGGACGAGCCCGGGCAGTGGACCTTCACCGTGCCCGAGGGCGAGCCGCTGCTCGTGGCGGTGGGCAACCCCGGCTCGGAGGCGACCGATGTGACCGTCGGCCTGTCGGACCCGTTCGCCGTCGTCCAGCCGACCGAGGACGCCCAGGACCTCGCCGTGGGCGACGAGGTGGACGGCGTCGTGAGCGTGCTGGGCGAGGCGGACACCTTCTACCTCGAGCTCGACGAGGGCGAGTCGGTCACCATCACGGCGGCCTCACCGCTGGGCGACGTGGCCTTCACCACCTTCCTCGCCGACGACCTCGACGACCCGGGTGAGGAGACCGACGACGGCGGCGGGGGCATCTTCGACCTCGACGCCTCGTCGACCCTGACCGCCGACGTCTCCGCCGTCTACGGCATCGACGTGTACCAGGTCGACGGCTACACCAACGCCTACCGCCTCATGATCGAAGAGGCCTGATCGCGTCCAGGCGGTCGAGGGCCACCCGGGCCAGTGCCGCCCGCTGCGCGAGGAGGGCGACGCGCTGCTCGTCGGGCAGGTCGGCGGCGTGGCCGACGTCGAGGCACGGCAGCGCGCTGCGGACGGCGAGGGTGACCCGGTAGGCGAGCTCGACGTCGGCCCGTTCGGCCCGGCCACCGACCGCCGCCACACCGCGGCAGAAGGCGTCGACCACGCCGGCGTCGACCTCGGCCAGGGCGGTGACGTCGCCCGCCGTGCGACCGGCGACGGTGCCGGCGACGAGCTGGGCCAGGTCCATGCCCATCGCCATCGTCGACCCGTAGGACCAGTCGACGAGGACCAGGTCGGTCCCGTCGTCGAGGATGTTGGCCGGTGCGGCGTCGCCATGACCCAGGGCGTGGGCGGTGGCGTGGACCCGCTCGACCAGCTCCGGAGCCCACTCGCCGAGCCGGACGAGGTCGGTGCGGAGCTCGGGATCGTCGGCGGTGGCCGCGGCGACGAGCGGATCGCTCCATGTCGCGTCGGCGGCGAGGGCAGGGATCACGACGTGGACGATCGGCCCGCCGAAGTACTCGCCCAGGAGCCGGCGCCGGAGGTCCAGCTCGCCGGTGACCCGGTGGTCGGGCCACGTCCCGGCGAGGCGGCCCAGCGCCTCGGCCGCCCGCAGGTGCAGGGCCACGTCCCACGTGGCCCGGTCGTCGACGTCCTCCAGCCAGAGGACGATGCGCTCGTCGCCCTCGTCGACGTGCCACAGGCGGGGGAGACGCACACCCTGTGGCAGGTCGGTCGCGAGGGCCGAGCGGTAGACCCGCGGCTCGTCCCGCCAGTCGAGCTCGCGCAGCACCTGCTCGTGGGCGAACGGCGGGATCATCGCCCACTGCGGTGACGCCGATGCCGGACGCAGGGTCTTGGCGACCAGCGACCAGGTCGTCCCGTCGTCGAGGGTGCCGGTCACCCGGTCGAGACGCTCGGTGGTCATGTTGTCGACGTGGTGGTCGAGCGGCTCGGCCGTCCACGTGGCGACCCCGTCCCGTCCCGTCGCCGCCCGCACCGCATCTCTCAAGCCCTGCACGAACGTCAGGCTACCTGACGACATGGCCCGAGCGCTAGGATCGGTCGATCGACGACGTCCCCTCGCCGCCCGGCCACGTCCTGTTCCGCCTCGAGGGCCTGGAGCGGCGCATCGCCGCCGACGTGCCCCGCCACATCGTCGACCGGCGCCCCGACATCGCCGAGGTGGCCCCCGGGTGGCGCGCCCGGCAGATGCGGGCGCTGCTGCTCATCCCGCCGGAGGGGGCGACCCTGACGGCCCTGGCCGGCATCCTCGGCATGGCGAAGCAGTCGGCGGCGGAGATCGTCGGCACGCTGGCCGAGGCGGGCCTCGTCGCCTCGGAGCCGCACCCCGACGACCGTCGGGCGGTGGTGCTGCGGCGCACCGACGCCGGGCGGGCCCTGGCCGTCGACGTCCACCGGGCGATCCTGGCCATGGAGGACGAGTGGGCCGCCCAGGTCGGGCCGCGGCGGCTCGCGACCTTCCTCGCCGTGCTCGAGGAGCTCGGGCTCAGCCGGTGATCGTGACCGGCAGGTAGGCCGATCGCCCCTCGGGTCGTGGTCGGCTACGACCGCACCTGTCGGCGGTCACCGCGGGGCGGTCGTCCCGGATTCGGCCGCGGCGGCCAGCGTGACGGGGCCGACCGCGATGCGCCGGACGTCGGCCAGGGCGACGACCACCACCACGCAGGCGGCGACGGCGGTGCAGTCCAGCCGATCGGTCCGGTAGGGCACACCCGGGGGGAGGACCACATCGAGCGTGGCGACGCCGTCCGGGCCGGCGGTCGCGATGGTGGGGTCGGCCGGGATCTCGTCGAGGAGCTCCGAGTCGAAGGCGGCCTCACCGCGGTCGATCGCTTCACAGCGGCCGACCCGCCCGTGGTCGACATCGGTGGTGGCGCAGAGCCCGGCGGCCACCGGCTCGCCGGGCACGAAGCCGGGAGCGGTGACGACCACGGGGTCGACGACGGGTCGCACGTCCTGGGGTGCGACCGTGGCCGTCGCCGGGACCCGCGGGGCCGGCTCGGCCGAGGGATCGGCGCCGCCGGCCCCGGCGGCGTCGGCGAAGGTGAGCTCCGCGCCGCCCGAGACGTCGCGATCGTTGACGTCGGCGGCCACCAGGGCGCACCGGCCGGGTCGCTCGCCGCAGTCGACGACCTGCTCGCGGGGGATCGTGATCAGACGGGCCACCGCGACCTCGACGCTCAGGTGCCCGTCGGCCGAGACGGCGAACCGCTGGGCCCGCTCGTGGTCGCAGCGGTCGAGCCGCCCCTGCTCGCGGTGCGCGCACGGCATGACCTCGACCACGCCGAGGGGACGGAAGGTGTCGCTGCTCACCGTGACACGGCTCCCGTCGGCGAGGCCGTCGACTGGCGCGACCGACACCGCGAGGCCGTCGATCCGGTACCGGCCGCCGGGCTTGCCCAGGCTCGCTGGGTCGCCCATGCCGCCCACGCTGACGTACCAGCCGGCGAGCGCGATGAGGCCTGCGCCGGTCACCAGCGCCATCACTGCCACGGTGATCTCGACCCAGGAGGGGCGGTCCGCCCGGCCGTCCCGGCCACCGCCGCTGGTGAGCACCCCGACGACGTTACGCCGGCCGACGGCAGCCATCCCGTCACCTGACGGGGCGTCAGGTAGCGTCCGGGCGATGCCCGTGGACCTCGCCGACCTCGTGCGCCCCGACCGCTGTGCGGTCGTGACCTCGGAGATCCAGAGCGGCGTGGTCGGGGCGCGCTCGGCCCTGCCCGAGCTGGCCGCGGCCGCCGGGCCCATGATCGCCGCCGTCGCCCGGCTGTGCACCGCGGCCCGGGCCGCGGACGTGGCGGTGGTCCACGGCACGGCCGCCCGCCGGTCCGACGGCCGGGGCTCGAACACCAACGCCCGCCTGTTCGCCGGGGTCCGCAAGAGCCCCGTGGCCCTCTTGCCCGGCAGCCCCGAGGCCACCGTCGTGCCCGAGCTGGGGCCGGAGCCGGGCGACATCGTCCTGACCCGCCTCCACGGCCTGTCGCCCATGGCCGGCACCGACCTCGACGCCGTGCTCCGCAACCTGGGCGTGTCCACCATCGTCGTGACCGGCGTGTCGGTGAACATCGCCGTCACCAACCTGGTGATGGACGCGGTGAACGCCGGCTACCAGGTCGTCGTGCCCCGTGACGGGGTCACGGGCATCCCCCAGGCCTACGCCGACGCCGTCCTCGACGGCACCATCGCCCTCCTCGCCACCCTCACGACCGTCGACGACCTCATCGCGGCGTGGGAGGCAGACAGATGACAGCATCGGCGGAGCCGATCCGCTCAGGGCGGCGGGTGGGGTCGGAGGACGTGAGTGACCACACGAGCATCCCGGCCGCCCTCGTCGCCGCCGCGGCGCGCCACCCCGACGGGGACGCGATCGTCGACGGCGAGCACCGGATCACCTGGCGGGAGCTGGCCGACCGGGTCGACCAGGCGGCGCGGGCCTTCGTCGCCGCCGGCCTCGAACCCGGCGACCGGGTCGGCCTCTGGGCGCCCAACTGCTGGGAGTGGGTCGTCGCCGTGATCGGCCTCCAGGCCGCCGGGGGCGTCGTCGTCCCGCTCAACTCCCGGTACAAGGGCTCGGAGGCGGCGTGGATCCTCACCCGCAGCCGGGCCCGCCTCCTGGTCACCGTCGACGGCTTCCTGGGCAACGGCTACGTCGGCATGCTCGACGGCCAGGACCTGCCCCACCTCGAGCGCATCGTCGTCCTGCGCGACCCGGCACCGCCGAGCGCCACGCCCACCCAGGCGTGGGGCGCCTTCCTGGCCGCCGGGGCCGGCGTCGACGCGACCGAGGTCGACGAGCGCCGCGCCGCCCTCACCCCCGACACGATCAACGACATCATCTTCACCTCCGGCACCACCGGGAAGCCCAAGGGCGTCCTCACGACGCACGGCCAGGCGCTCCGGGGGTTCACCACCTGGGCCGAGCTGGCCGGGCTCACCGCCGACGACCGCTACCTGCTGGTCAACCCCTTCTTCCACAGCTTCGGCTACCGGGCGGGCATCGTCGCCTGCGTCCTCACCGGCGCCACGATGGTGCCGTTGCCGGTGTTCGACGTCGATGCGGTGATGCGCACGATCGCCGACGAGCGGATCACGATCTTCCCGGGCCCGCCGGCGCTCTACCAGTCGATGCTCAACCACCCCGACCGGGCGTCGCTCGACTCGACCAGCCTGCGCATCGCCGTCACCGGCGCCGCCCCGGTCCCCGTCAGCCTGATCAAGCGGATGGAGGACGACCTCGGCTTCGACGCCGTGCTCACCGCCTACGGCCTGAGCGAGTCGACCGGGATCGTGTCGATGTGCCGGCAGGACGACGACCCCGAGACCATCTCGACCAGCTCGGGGCGGGCGATCCCCGGGGTCGAGGTGCGGATCGTGGCCGACGACGGCACCGAGGTGCCCCGGGGCGAGCCCGGCGAGATCGTGGTGCGCGGCTTCAACGTGATGAAGGGGTACTTCGAGGATCCCGAGAGGACGGCCGAGGCCATCGACGCCGAGGGCTGGTTGCACACCGGCGACGTCGGGACGATGGACGAGCGCGGCTACATCGACATCACCGATCGCACCAAGGACATGTTCATCTGCGGCGGCTTCAACGCCTACCCGGCCGAGATCGAGTCGACCCTGTCCGAGCACCCCGCGGTGGCCCAGGCCGCGGTGGTCGGGGTGCCCGACGAGCGCCTCGGTGAGGTCGGCTTCGCCTGGCTCGTGCCCGCCACCGGCGTCGACCCGCCGAGCGAGGCGGACGTCATCGCGTGGAGCCGCGAGCGCATGGCCAACTTCAAGGCGCCGCGCCACGTCCGGTGGACCTCCGCGCTGCCACTGAACCCGTCGGGCAAGATCCAGAAGTTCATCCTGCGCGACGACGCCGTCGCCGCCCTCGACCCCGGAGCCCCCGTGTGAGCATCCTCGCTGAGATCAGTGCCGCCGACGTGGCCCGAGCCGACTCGGTCGCCGTCGGCGTGCTCATCCTGCGGGTGATCGTGGGCATCACCTTCGCCGCCCACGGCTACTTCAAGTTCTTCAAGGGCGGGAAGATCGCCGGCACGGCCCGCTGGTTCGACAGCATGGGGATGCGGCCCAACGGCAAGGTCCACGCCTACCTGGCCGCGCTGACCGAGCTGGGGGCCGGCACCCTCTTCGCCCTCGGGTTCCTCACCCCGCTGGCCGGCGCCGCCTTCGTCGGGCAGATGCTGGTCGCGGGGTACACCGCCAACCGCGACGCCGGGTTCTGGAGCGCCAACAAGGGCTGGGAGTACAACCTGGTGCTGGCGACGGTGGGCGTGGGCGTGGCCACCATCGGGCCCGGTCGCTGGTCGATCGACCACGCCCTCGACCTGCGCCAGGCCTTCGACCCGAACATCGGCCTGGGCGTCTCCCTGTTCCTCGGCGTGGCCGCCGGGGTGGGCATCATCGTCGGCTGCTACCGCCCGCCCGCACCCGAGCCGGAGGGCTGACGATGCCGGAGGAGGACGAGGTCCCGAGCGACGACGCCCGGGCCGCCGACGGCCGGCGTCCGGGACGCCGGGGCCTGGCCACCCGCCAGAAGCTGCTCGACTGCACCGCGACCATGCTCGGCGCCGGGTCGTACCGCGAGCTCAAGGTGGTCGACATCGCCCGCTCGGCCGGCACCAGCCCGGCGACCTTCTACCAGTACTTCGCCGACGTCGAGAGCGCGGTGGTGGTGCTGGCCGAGGAGATGGCGGCCCAGGGCAAGCGCTTCGCCGACCACGTCCGCACCGCCTCGTGGCGGGGCAAGAAGGGCTACGCCGCGGCCGAGGCGCTGGTCGACGAGGTCATCGACTTCTGGGAGGAGCACCGGTCGGTGCTGCGGGTCGTCGACCTGGCCACCGACGAGGGCGACGCCCGCTTCGCCAACGTGCGCACCCGGCTCCTCAACGACCTCAACAACGCCCTCGCCGAGGCCATCGGCGACATGAAGGCCGGGGGGCGGCTGCCCGACGACGTCGAGCCCCTCGCCACCGCCGGCGTGCTGGTGGCGATGCTCGTGCACGTGGCCGCCCACCGCTACGGCTTCGAGTTCTGGGGCGTGCGCACCGCCGATCTCCGCACCTCGATGGCGCGGATCGTCTACTGGTCGATCTCGGGCCAGAAGCCTCCGGGGCCGTAACGAGAACGCGTTCTAGTTCTGGTCTAGGGTCCGGGCGTGGCGCCCGTCTTGGACCCCGGACGGCTGGTCGTCGGCATGCAGCTGCCGATCCAGTCGCAGAGCACCGTGTACGCCGAGGCGTGGGAGCGCGGCGCCGGTGCGGCCGAGCTGGCCGCGGTGGCCACGGCGGCCGACCGGGCCGGGTTCGGCTACGTGGCCGTGTGCGACCACGCCGCCATCCCGGCCGACAAGGTCGAGGCCATGAGCCCCGAGTGGTGGGACACCGTCGCCACGCTGGCCTGGCTGGCCGGCCTCACCCGGCAGACCCGTCTGCTGTCCCATGTGTTCGTCCCCGCCTACCGCCATCCTCTGGCCACGGCCAAGGCGTGGTCGACCCTCGACGTGGTGTCCGAGGGTCGCGCCGTGATGGGCGTGGGCGCTGGGCACGTCGAGGGCGAGTTCACCGCCCTCGGCGTGCCCTTCAGCGAGCGGGGAGCCCTGCTCGACGAGGCGATCGACGCCGTGCGGGCCTGCTTCGCCACCGAGGTCCCGACCCACGACGGGCCGACCTGGAGCTTCGACGGCCTGTCCCAGCGGCCCCGGCCGGTGCAGGACGGGGGCCCGCCGATCTGGGTCGGCGGCTCGTCGGCCCCGGCCGTGCGCCGGGCCGCCCAGCGGGGCGACGGCTGGCTGCCGCAGGGGCCGTTCGGGCCCGACGAGGTCGCCCGCCTGCGCACCGCCCTGGTCGACGCCGGGCGCGAGGGCGAGCCCTTCGACGTCGGGGCCCTCGCCGGGCCGGTCTACGTGGGCGAGCCGACCTGGGACGTGGGCCGCTGCCTCTCCGGCCCCCCCGAGAAGATCGCCCACGTCCTCGGGAAGATGGCCGGTCTGGGCGCCCTCCAGGTCCAGGTCCGGCCCCGCTCCCGCGACGTCGGCGAGCTGGTCGACCAGATCGAGCGGATCGGAGCCGAGGTCCTGCCCCTGCTGGCCGAGGCCCGCCCCCGCCCGCTGTTCGACGCCGCCTGAGCCGAGGAGACCGCATGCTGTTCGAGGGCAAGGTCGCCATCGTGTCCGGCTCCGGCCCGGGCATGGGGCGCGAGATCGCCCTGGCCCTCGCCCGCGAGGGCGCGGACGTCGCCGTGGCCGCCCGCCGGGAGGACAAGGTCGCCCGGGTGGCCCAGAAGATCGAGGCCCTCGGTCGCCGGGCGCTCCCGGTGCGGTGCGACGTCACCGACCCCGAGCAGTGCCAGGCGCTGGCCGACCGCACCGCGTCCGAGCTCGGCGGCGTCGACGTCCTGGTCAACAACGCCTACCACGACGGCGACTTCGCCAAGGTCGTCGAGGCCGATCTCTCCACCTGGTCGACCACCCTCGACGTCAACCTGTTCGGCGCCGTCAACATGACCCGGGCCGTCCACCCGCACATGAAGGAGCGGGGCGGCGGCCGGATCGTGATGGTCAACACCATGTCGACCGAGCGGGTCGAGGAGGGCTTCGGGATCTACGCGGCGTCGAAGTCGGCGCTGAAGTCGATCACCCGCACGCTGGCCAAGGAGCTGGGCCCCGACGGGATCCGGGTCAACGGCGTCCACCCCGGCTACATCTGGGGGCCTTCGGTGAAGTGGTACTTCGAGCACCTGGCGACGGAGCGGGGGATCACGCCCGAGGAGGTCTACGCCGAGGTCGCGGGGCAGAACGCCCTGGGCTACATCCCCGACGCGGCCGAGATCGCCAACGTGGTCGTGCTCCTCGCCTCGGACCTGGCCCGTTGCGTCACCGGCCAGGCCCTCGGCGCCAACGCCGGCCAGGTCTTCCACTGAGCTCGCCGGAGGTTCGCCGATGATCACCCTGCACGCCCTGCTGGTCCGCCGGCCGGACCTGAGCCACGAGGAGTTCCTCGCCTACTGGCACGGGACCCACGGCCCGCTGATCCGTGACGACCCGGCCCTGGCCCGGCACCTCCTGAGCTACCACCAGCACCCCGTGGTGCCCCAGGCCGGGACGCTCGGCCTCGACGGCTTCGACGGCATCACCGTGCAGACCTTCGCCGACTGGGATGCCTTCTGGGCCTTCGCCACCCAGCCCGAGAGCCAGAGGATGAACGACGACATGGCCAACTTCCTCGACGCGTCGAAGCTGCAGGTCACGGTGACCTCCGAACCCGTGGCGGTCGTCTGATGGAGCTCGACTTCTCGGGCCGGGTCGCCCTGGTCACCGGGGGCGGCTCGGGCATCGGGGCCGAGGTGGTGCGCCGGCTGGCGCGGGGCGGGGCGAAGGTGGCGATCCTCGACCGTCGGTCCGACGGCGCCACGGCCGTGGCCGAAGAGGTCGGGGGGCTGGCGATCGCCGGCGACGTCGCCGTCACCGCCGACGTCGAGGCCGCGGTCGAGCGCACGGTGGCCGAGCTGGGGGAGATCGACGTGCTGATCCCCAACGCCGGCATCGGCACGGCCAAGGCCCTCTGGGACTACACCGACAAGGAGTGGGACCTGCTGGTCGGCGTGAACCTGAAGGGCACGTTCACCTGTCTGCGGGCCGTGATCCCCCGGATGATGGCCGGCGCCGGCGGCACCGTCGTGAACGTGGCCTCGCTCACCGGCATCCGCCCGACGATGGGGGAGGGGCCGTACTCGGCGGCCAAGGCCGGCGTGATCGCCCTCACCCAGTCGGCGGCGATGGAGGCAGCGCCCACGGTGCGGGTGAACTGCGTGGCGCCCGGCATGGTGCGCACGCCCCTCACGCAGATGGTCACCGAGAACCCGACGTGGCTCGCCGGAGCCGAGGCGGGCACCCCGCTGGCCCGGATCGGCGACGCCGGTGAGGTCGCCGACGTGGTCTGCTTCCTGGCCTCCGACGCCTCGAGCTACATCACCGGCCAGACCATCGTGGTCGACGGTGGCAGCGTCCTCCCCAGTCTCCAGTCGGACGCACTTCTCCGGGCGATATCGGGCACCCTGTAGGGGTGAACGACGACGGCCTGCGGCTCGACTCCGCCGCAGGCCGGTGGGTGCTGCTGACCACCGTCCTGGGGTCGGGGATGGCGTTCCTCGACGGCACCGTCGTCAACGTGGCCCTGCCGACCATCGGGCGGGACCTCGAGGCCTCCTTCGCCGGGCTGAGCTGGATCTCCAACGGCTACCTGGTGACCCTGGCCTCGCTGATCCTGGTGGGCGGGTCGGTGGGCGACCGTCTCGGGCGCAAGCGGGTGTACCTGGCCGGTGCGGGGGCGTTCGCCCTCGCCTCGCTCGTCTGCGGGCTGGCGCCGAACGTCGGGCTGCTGGTCGGTGCCCGCATGCTCCAGGGCGTGGCCGGCGCCTTCCTGGTGCCGGGCAGCCTGGCCCTGATCCAGACCTCGTTCCACCCCGACGACCGCGCTCGGGCCATCGGGATGTGGTCGGGGCTGGCCGGCATCACCACCGCCATCGGGCCCTTTCTCGGCGGGTGGCTGGTCGAGGCGGCCTCGTGGCGGTGGGTCTTCCTGCTCAACATCCCTCTGGCCGCGGTGGTGCTGGTGGTGGGCCAGCGCCACCTGCTCGAGTCGCGGGACCCGACCGTCGAGGGCCGGCCCGACGTCGCCGGCGCCGCCCTGGGCGCCCTGGGCCTGGCCGCGTCGACCTACGGGCTGATCCAGGAGGACGTCGTCGTGGGCGTCCTCGGGCTGGCGATCCTGGTGACCTTCGTCGTGGTCGAGGCGCGTGCGGCCCACCCGATGCTGCCGCTGGGCATCTTCCGGTCCCGCCAGTTCTCCGGGGCCAACGGCGTCACCTTCACCGTCTACGCCGCCCTGTCCGCGGTCCTCTTCCTCCTCTCGCTCGTCCTCCAACAGGCGCTGGACTACTCGCCGCTGGCGGCGGGAGCCGCCACCGTCCCACTCACCCTGGTGATGCTGGCCTTCTCGTCCCGCAGCGGTGCCCTGGCCTCGCGCATCGGCCCTCGCATCCCGATGACGGTCGGGCCGGCCCTCATCGCCGTGGGCATGGTGCTGATGATGCGCATCGAGCTCGACGGCAGCTACGTCAGCCAGGTCCTGCCCGCCCTGCTCGTGTTCTCGGCCGGTCTGACCCTCACCGTGGCCCCCCTCACCTCCACGGTGCTGGCCGCGGCCGATGCCCGCCACGCCGGGGTCGCCTCCGGGGTGAACAACGCCGTGTCCCGCGCCGCCGGCCTGCTCGCCGTGGCCGGCCTGCCCCTCGTCGCCGGGTTCGACGCCTCGGCCGAGGTCGGTGGCGAGGCGCTGCTCGACGGCTTCCACCGGGCCACCCTCGCGGGGGCCGGGCTGGCCCTCGCCGGTGCCGCGCTGGCCTGGCTCACCATCCGGTCCGACGTCCTGGAGGAGGCCGCGGCCGAGGAGACCGAGCCCTGCTTCAGCTGCCCGGTGTCCTCGACCCCCACGCCCCATCGGGAACCGGCGACCTCCGTCGACTAGAACCTGTTCTCGTTCTGGGAGCGAGCCGAGGAGCACGTCATGGCGCAAGAGGTGGGCACGGGCAAGAGCCGTCGGGGTCGGCCGGTGGAGCTGGGCGGCGCGCTCGTCACCCTGGTCGAACCGCACGCGGGTCACGAGGTGGCCTACAACCGCTGGTACGAGCGGGACCACTTCTACGCCGGCTGCATGCTGGGGGCCTGGACGATCAGCGGCGCCCGCTTCGTCGCCACCCGCGACCTCAAGGATCTGCGGGCGCCCGACAGCACCGTCACCCCCGATCCCCTCGACGGCTCGTACCTCTCGCTCTACTGGATCGTCGCCGGCAAGTTCGGCGAGTGGATGGAGTGGGGAACCCGCCAGGTCAAGCACCTGATCGAGTCCGAGCGCATGTTCCCGCACCGGGACCACGTCCACACCGTGATGTACCGGTTCGTCGCCGAGGTGCCGGGACGTGATGACGGCGTGCCCGTCGAGCTGGCCCTCGACCACCGCTCGCCGTCGCTGGTGATGACGGTGGTCGACCGGGCCGAGGGCGTCGACTCGTCCGCCATCGCCGCGTGGTGGGGCGAGAACGCCCCGGCCCACGAGGTCACCGCCGTGCTCGATCCGGTGCCGATGCCGACCGACGCCCCCAGCGACGTCCCCGCCGAGCGCACCGCCGACCGCACCCTCCTCCTGGCCTTCGTCGACGACGACGTGGCCACGGCCTGGGGCGCCACCTGGGGCACCGTCCCGACCGCCCTGGCCGACGCCGGTCTCGGCACCGCCGCCTTCCACGGTCCCTTCAAGGGCACCGTCCCCGGCACCGACACCTACGCCGACCAGCTCCGCTGAGATCATGGGCGGATGCCCACGCTCGACGACGTCACCTGGCCCCGCCGCACCGCCCGGCTGCTGCTACGCCGGGGCCGGGCCGACGATGCCGCCGCCGGCTGGGCCTACAACCGGCACCCCGACGTCGTGGACTGGCTCACCGCCGACGCCGACGAGGCCGCCTACACCGCCCGCTGGTCCGACCCCGACTGGCTCCCCGTCCGCCTGGTGGTCGAGCTCGACGGCACGATGATCGGCGACGTCATGCTCAAGATCGGCGACGCCCTGGCCCAGCCCGAGGTGGTGGAGCAGGCGAAGGGGGTGCAGGCCGAGATCGGGTGGACGGTCGATCCGGCCCACCAGGGCCGGGGCTACGGCACCGAGGTGGCGGCCGAGCTCCTCGTGATCGCCTTCGAGGAGCTGGGCCTGCGGCGGGTCCACGCGTCCTGCTTCGCCGACAACGTGGCCTCGTGGCGGGTGATGGAGAAGATCGGCATGCGCCGCGAGCTGGCGTCGAAGGAGGAGGCCCTCCACCGCACCCGGGGCTGGCTCGACGGCTACGAGTACGCGCTGCTGGCCACCGAGTGGCGGGCGATCAGAACCTGACGGGTCGTCAGATCCGGGAGTACGCTCCGGGGCATGGCTCCCGCCGACGACTTCCCGAAGATCATCTCGGTCGACGACCACGTCATCGAGCACCGGAACGTGTGGCTCGACCGCCTCCCGAAGCGGTACCACGACGTCGGTCCTCGCACGATCCAGGAGCGGGGCACGATGCAGTTCGTCGGCGGGGTGTTCAGCTACGAGCCGTCCGACGACGGCGAGCTGTGCGACTGGTGGCTCTACGAGGACAAGAAGATCCCGCAGACCCGTCTCTCCGCCGCCGTCGGCTTCGACCGCGACGAGGTCAAGGTCACCGGCATCACCTACGAGGAGATGCGCCGGGGCTGCTGGGACCCCAAGGCCCGCATCGAGGACATGGACGCCAACTGGACCGAGGCCCAGATGTGCTTCCCGTCGTTCCCCCGGTTCTGCGGCCAGACGTTCATGGAGGCGGAGGACAAGGAGCTGAGCGACCTCTGCGTCAAGGCCTACAACGACTGGATGGTCGAGGAGTGGTGCGGCGACTCCGGTGGCCGCCTCATCCCGCTCACCATCACGCACCTGTGGGACGCCGAGCTGGCCGCGGCCGAGGTCCACCGCAACGCCGACCGCGGCGTCCGGGCCGTCTGCTTCAGCGAGATCCCGCCCTACCTCGGCCTGCCGTCGATCCACGGCGACTACTGGGAGCCCTTCTTCCGGGCCTGCGCCGAGACCGGCACGGTCATCAACATGCACATCGGCTCGTCGTCGAAGATGCCCTCGACCTCGGCCGACGCCCCCGCCGCAGTGGGCTCGACGCTCACCTTCGGCAACGCCATGAGCTCGATGACCGACTGGCTGTTCTCGGGCTGGCTCGAGCGGCTGCCCACCCTGAAGCTGGCCTACAGCGAGGGCCAGATCGGCTGGATCCCGTACATCCTCGAGCGGGCC
>DASVEC010000547.1:0-7882 GCA_036380755.1 Iamia sp.
GTCCACGGCAGCCGGACCCTCGGCGCCGAGTGGGCCGCCGTGGTCGACCTGGCCAGCGGGCCGGTCCGGGCCACCGCCGGATCGACCCCGACCGAGGCCTGGCTCTCGGCCTTCGTGGCCGGCGCCCGAGCCGGCGGCGACGATCACCAGGCCGTCGGCGGCGCCGATGTGGCCTGGGCCCCGCTCCCCGGGGTCGATCTGGCCCTGGTGGCCGGGCGGTCGGGCACCCCGTTCCGGGCCAAGGAGCGTCGGCAGGTCGCGGCCTTGGCTCGCGTGGCCGGCACCCGGGCCCGCGAGGTCGGCCGCGCTCGCTCGTTGCGGGCCCATCCCAGCGTCAGCCCCACCCCCTGATCCAGCCACCCCGGCCCCGGAGGACCCACCCATGATGAAGAGCTACGCCCCCACGATGGCCCTCGTGAAGCGAGGCCTGTGCAAGGCCCCGGCCCCCAAGCCGGCCCCGCCCGGTCTGTCCCGCCGGGGCCGCTGGTCGCCCCCGATGCCCCAGGGCTGAGCTCTCAGTCCGGCTGCTCCCAGGCCCGGGAGCGGGCGACGGCCTCGAGCCAGCGGGCGTGGTCGGCATCGACCGCGGCGCGGTCGGCGGCGGGGGCAACGGGCTCGTCGCCGGCCCACAGGTCGGCCAGCTCGTCGGTCGAGCCCCAGACCCCCTCGGCCAGGCCGGCCAGGTAGGCCGCGCCCAGGGCGGTGGTCTCGGGCACGGTGGCGCGGGTCACCGGGACGCCCAGCTGGTCCGCCTGCAGACGGAGCAGGATGTCGGCGGCCGAGGCGCCGCCGTCGGCCCGGAGCTCGGCCACCGGGTAGCCCGAGGCGGCCGACATGGCGTCGACCACGTCGCGGGTCTGGAAGGCCATGGCCTCCACCACGGCGCGGGCGATGTGGGCCCGGGTCGTGCCCCGCGTGAACCCGACCAGCAGCCCCCGGGCGTACGGGTCCCACCACGGGCTCCCGAGGCCGGTGAAGGCGGGGACGAGGTAGACGCCGTCGGTCGAGTCGACCGTCTCGGCCAGCGGGCCGACCTCGGACGCCTCCTTGATCAGCCCGAGGCCGTCGCGCAGCCACTGCACGGCCGAGCCGGTGGAGAAGATGGCGCCCTCGTAGGCGTAGGCGGTCTCGTCCCCGGCGAGGGTCCACGCCACCGTGGTGAGCAACCCCTCCACGGGCGCCGGGCACTCGGGGCCGACGTTCATGAGCACGAACGACCCGGTGCCGTAGGTGTTCTTGGTCATCCCCGGGGTGAAGCAGGCCTGGCCGAAGAGGGCGGCCTGCTGGTCGCCGGCGATGCCGCTGATGGGGAGGCCGGCGGGCAGGCCGGTGTCGCCGACCGTCTGGCCGAAGCGGCCCGACGAGGGGAGGACCTCGGGCAGCGCCGAGCGCGGGACGGAGAAGAGCGAGCACAGCTCGTCGGACCAGCCGAGCGTGCGGATGTCGTAGAGCATGGTGCGGCTGGCGTTGGACGGCTCGGTGGCGAAGACGTTGCCGCCGGTCAGGTTCCACAGCAGCCAGGCGTCGATGGTGCCGATGCACAGGTCGGGCCCGGTGGGCACGCCGCCCTCGGTGAGCAGCCACTCGACCTTGCTGGCCGAGAAGTAGGGGTCGAGCACGAGGCCGGTGGCGGGTCGCACCGTGTCGAGGGCGCCCTGCTCCCGCAGCTCGTCGCAGCGGGCCGCGGTGCGCCGGTCCTGCCAGACGATCGCCCGGTGGTGGGGGCGTCCCGTCCGCCGGTCCCAGGCCACCACCGTCTCCCGCTGGTCGGTGATGCCGAGGGCGGCGACGGGCTGCTGGAGGTCGGTGATCAGCCGGTTGGTGACCGCCACGATCGCCGACCAGATCTCCGAGGCGTCGTGCTCGACCCACCCCGGGCGGGGGAAGTGCTGCGTCAGCTCCTGGTACCGGTAGCCCACGGGCGTCCCGGACTCGTCGACGGCGAAGGCGCGGACACCGGTGGTGCCGGCGTCGAGGGCGATGACGACTGCCATGGGGCCGGACGGTAGGGGATCGGCGCACCGGTAACGTGAGCCGATGCGACTGGGCGTGCTGACGAGCGGGGGCGACTGCCCGGGCCTCAACGCGGTCATCCGGGCCGTCGTCCGCAAGGTCGAGCGCGACCTCGACGGCACCATCATCGGCTTCCGCGACGGCTACATGGGTCTGATGGAGGACCGCTACGAGGTCCTCACCGTCGATCGCTGCCGGGGCATCCTCCCCCGGGGCGGCACGATCCTCGGCACCAGCCGCTACCAGCCCTACGGCGTCGACGGCGGGCTCGACATGGTCCGGCGGACGATGTCGAAGCGCGGTCTCGACGGGCTCGTCGTGATCGGCGGCAACGGCAGCCTGGGCGCCGCCCGCGACCTCCACGACGACGGCATCAACACCGTCGGCGTGCCCAAGACGATCGACAACGACCTGGGCTGCACCGAGGTCACCTTTGGCTTCGACACCGCCGTCACCACCGCCACCGAGGCCATCGACCGGCTCCACACCACCGCCGAGTCCCACGACCGGGTCATGCTGGTCGAGGTGATGGGCCGCCACGTCGGCCACATCGCCACCTGGAGCGGCATCGCCGGTGGCGCCTCGATGATCCTCGTGCCCGAGGAGCCCTTCGACCTCGACGACGTCTGCGCCGCCCTGGTGCGCCGGCACGAGTCGGGCCGCTGGGCGTCGATCGTGGTGGTGGCCGAGGGCGCCGTCCCGGCCGAGGGCTCGTCCTTCACCCTGCCCGAGCCGGGCATCGACGAGTTCGGCCACCAGCGGCTGGGCGGCATCGTCCACGCCCTGGCCCCCGAGATCGAGAAGCGCACCGGGTTCGAGACCAAGGTCGTCGTGCTGGGCTACCTCCAGCGGGGCGGCACGCCGACCCCGGCCGATCGGGTGCTCGCCACCCGCTTCGGCGTGGCCGCGGCGGAGGCGGCGGCCGACGGCGAGTGGGGCACCATGGTGGCCATCCGGGCCGGGCGCATCATCCGGGTGCCGCTGGCCGAGGCCGTGGCCGAGCCCAAGGTCGTGGCGCCCGACATCCACGACGTCGGCAAGATCTTCTTCGCCTGAGCCGTCAGCCGTCAGGCCTCAGCCGTCGGGGCCCGATTCGGGGACGAGGAGGGCGTAGTCGTCGGCGGTGACGATCGCCTGCTGGCCCCGGGCCGCGGTGGGCGCGGCGATCTCCTGGCCCTCGATGAGGAACTGCACCCGCTCGACGTCGGGGAGATCGGTCAGGGTGAGGACCACCTGGGCGTAGGCCGTGGTGGCGGTGGGGTCGGCGAGGCCCTCCCACTCGGCGCTCATGTCGGCGATGGCGAGCCCGTCGTCGACCTCGACACCGAGCGCGGTGGTGCCGTCGGGGATGTAGGACGTGAGCCCCTCCTCGGCCTCGTCCTCGCTCGGCGGCACGAGCAGGGCGTCGAGCACCGTCTGCGGGGACGAGGCCCCCTTCAGCGGCCGGATGGCCGGCTCGAGCTGGTTCGACGTGCCCACCAGGTAGACGGTGGCGACGGCGTCGGCCTCGCCCACCAGCGTCGTCGTGGTGGTCGTCTCGTCGGCGAGGGGGCGGGGCTCGCCGTCGGTCGGGATGCCGCAGGCGGCGAGACCGGTGGAGCCGCCGAGGAGGAGCCCGCCGAGGACGAGCAGGGCGGCGCCGCGGCTCATGCCCGGGCCACGGGGAGCTGGACGACGAAGCGGGCGCCGGTCTCGCCGTCGGGACGCCCCTCGACCCACGTGCGGCCACCGTGGAGACGGGCGTGCTCGGCCACCAGGGCCAGACCCAGGCCGACGCCGTCGCCCCCCGCGCTGCGCCGGCCGGCCCCGGCCCCGCGCGAGAAGCGGTCGAAGATGCGATCCCGGTCCTCCTCGGGCACGCCCGGGCCGCTGTCCTCGACGGCGATCAGGACGCTGTCACCGGCCGACTCCACCGCCACCCGGCAGGCGCCGCCGCCGTAGGCGTCGGCGTTGCCCAGCAGGTTGTCGAGGATCCGGACCAGGCGCCGCTTGTCGGCGCGCACCACCATGCCGGCCAGATCGGCGTCGATCTCGACCGTCGGTGGGTCGTCGCTGCGGTGCATGGCCACGGCCTGGCGCACCAGCTCGGGGAGGCGGACCTCCTCCAGCGACAGGCGGGCCACACCGGCGTCGAAGCGGGAGATCTCCAGCAGGTCGTCGACGAGCTGCTGGAAGCGGGCGACGTCGGCCTCCATCAGGTCGAGGGCCGACTGCGAGGCGGCGTCGGGCATCTCCTCGCGGCGCGAGGCCAGGACCGACACCGAGGCGGCGAGGGTCATCAGCGGGCTGCGCAGCTCGTGGCTGACGTCGGACGCGAACCGGCCGTCGCGGTCGATCCGCTCCTCCAGGGCCTGGGCCATGTGGTTGAACGACGACACCAGCACGTTGAGGTCGGGGTCGTCGGTGCCCTCGAGCCGGGTGTCGAGACGGCCGCCGGCGATGGCCTCGGCGGCCAGGCCCACGTTGGCCAGCGGGCGGAGGGTGCGGCGGCTGAGCCAGTAGCCGAGCGTGCCCCCGACCAGGGTCGTGACGACCGAGGCGCCGAAGAGCGACACGGCCAGCGACCGCAGGGTGTCCTCCAGCTCCACGAACGAGACGACCTCGTAGTAGGCCGCCCGGCCGTCGGCGATGGGGATGCCGAGCACCAGCTCGGGGTCGCCGTTGATCGTGACCAGCATCCGCGCCGCCTGGCCGCCCTCCACCGTCTCCCGCAGGGCCTCGGGGATCACGTCGCTGCCGATGCTGGGGACGGGCGCGAACTCACGGCCCTCGAGCTCGAGCACGGGTCGGGCGCTGGTCGGGGTGTCGAGGCCCTGGAGCCGGTCGCCGAGCGCCTTGGTGTCGTCGGCGGTCAGGTTCGAGAGGTCCACGATGAGGTCGAGGGTCTCCTCGACGTCGCCGGCGTCCTCGCGGAGCGTGCGGGTGGCGGTGGCCTCGCGCTGGTTGATGAGGTTCTCGCGGGTGAGGCCCCACGTGGTGCCGGCCATCAGGGCCGACAGCACGGCGGTGGTGGCGGCGAAGGCGAAGGTGATGCGGGCCCGCAGCCCGAGACGGGCCGGCAGTGCGGGCCCGAAGCGCCGCCGACGACGCGACGCCACGTCAGGTCTGGAGCTTGTAGCCCAGGCCCCGGACCGTGACCACGTGCCGGGGGTTGGCCGCGTCGGCCTCGACCTTGGTGCGCAGCCGCCGGACGTGGACGTCGACCAGGCGACCGTCGGCGAAGTAGCCGTGACCCCACACTCGCTCGAGCAGCACCTCGCGGGACAGCACCCGACCGGGGCTGTTGGCCAGCTCGAGCAGCAGGCGGAACTCGGTCTTGGTGAGGTGGACCTCGTCGCCGCCCCGGCGGACGACGCCCTCCTCGGGGACGATCTCGAGGTCGCCGAAGCGCAGGTGGGTGGCCCCCGAGTCGGTGGTGCGCACCCGGCGCAGGAGGGCCCGGATGCGGGCCGACAGCTCCTTGGGCTGGAACGGCTTGGTGAGGTAGTCGTCGGCGCCGGCCTCGAGACCGGCGACGATGTCGTGGGTGTCGTCGCGGGCGGTGACCATGATGATCGGCACGTCGCTCATGCGGCGGATCGACCGGCACACCTCGAACCCGTCGACCCCCGGCAGCATGATGTCGATCAGGACCACGTCGGTGGGCGACTGCGAGAACCGCTCGAGGGCGTCCTCGCCCGTCTCGGCCTCGTCGACCTTCCACCCCTCGTCCTCGAGCGCGAGCTTGACCGCGGTGCGGATGCGCTCGTCGTCTTCGACCGTCAGGATGCGGGTCGCCACCCCTGCATCGTGCCTCATGGAGGGGGGTGAGGTCGCGCACCGCCCGTCCTCCGCCCCCCGATCCCACCCTCAGGCCGGCTCGCCCGCCTCCGTCAGCAGGGTCCGGAGCGGCTCGAACAGGGCGGGCCCGCAGGCCACGATGGTGGCGGCGGGCAGGTCGAGCGGCAGCTCGTGGTCGCCGACCGTGCCGACCGCGGCACCGGCTTCGGTGGCCACCAGCGCCCCGGCCGCCCAGTCCCACGGGTTGAGGTTGCGCTCGTAGAAGGCGTCGACCCGCCCGCAGCCGACCCAGCACAGGTCGATGGCGGCGGCCCCGATCCGGCGGATGTCGCGGATGCGGGGGAGCAGCTGGGCCAGCACGGCGGACTGGCGGATCCGCTCGACCGGGTCGTAGCCGAAGCCGGTGGCGACGAGGGCGAGCGCCGGGTCGGCGACCTCGGTGCAGCGGATCGGGTGGCCGTTGCGGGTCGCCCCGGCGCCCCGGGCGGCGGCGAAGGTGTCGCCGTGGAGCGGATCGACAACCGCCCCGGCGACGACGACGCCGTCGACCTCGGCCGCGATCGAGACGTTGCACCCCGGGATGCCGTACATGAAGTTCACCGTCCCGTCGATCGGGTCGATGATCCAGCGCACGCCCGAGGTGCCGGCCCGGTCCGCGCCCTCCTCGCCCACGACGCCGTCGTCGGGTCGGGCCCGGAGGAGGAGCTCGACGACGAGGGCCTCGACCTCCTGGTCGACCTCGGTGACCGGGTCGGTGACGGTGGTCTTGGTGCTGAACCGCAGGTCACGGGCCCCGGCGCGGGCCCCGATCCGGACCGCGGCCTCGGTGCCGACGGCGACGGCCAGGTCGCGCAGCGCGATGCTGGTCTGCGCCACTCGCTCGCGAGCTCGCTCGCCGGCGGGCGGGTCGGCGGGCCTCACGTCCTGCGGCCGGTGACGTTCCGCGACGGCGGGGGCTCCCTGCCCTCGGCCCGGGCCCGCTCCTCGATGGTCTTCCACTCGGTCATGGCCCGCAGGACCAGCACGGCGACGACGGCGACGCCGACCGCGGCCAGCACCGCGCCGACCACGCCGCCCACGACGGGCCCGAGGCCACCACCGGTGTCGGCCCCGGCGGGGGCGTCGGCCGACGCCTGGAGGTCGACGATGCCGTAGCCGATCAGCCCACCGCAGATGCCGGCCACCACGATGGCCGCCACGGCCAGGGCGCGGGCCCCCGTCGGGGGCGCCGCCGAGGGCAGAGGGGGCTTGGGGGCGTCGGCCATGTCCGTCCGACGGTAGCGGTGGGTCCCCCCGGTGACGTAGCCGGACGGGACGGGTCGCTGCGCCGGAGGGCGAGCCTCCTAATGTGGCCCGCCGTGCCCGTGCTGGTGATCATCCCGACCTATGACGAGGCGGAGAACATCGCCGACGTCGTCGGCCGGGTCCGCACCGCCGTCCCCGACGCGAACATCCTGGTCGTCGATGACAACAGCCCCGACGGCACCGCCGACCTGGCCGAGGCCGCGGGCCAGGAGGTGGGCCAGGTCGACGTGCTGCGCCGGGAGGAGAAGGGCGGGCTGGGACCGGCGTAACGGGCCGGGTTCGCCTGGGGCCTGGAGCGGGGCTTCACCGTCCTCGTCGAGATGGACGCCGACCTGTCGCACGACCCCGAGGCCCTGCCCGACCTGCTGGCCGCGGTCGACGACGGCGCCGACCTGGCCATCGGGAGCCGCTACGTCCCTGGTGGCGCCGTCCCCGGCTGGCCCCGCCACCGGCTGGCGCTCTCCCGGGCCGGCAACCTCTACGTCTCGCTCGCCCTCGGCATCCGGGTGAAGGACGCCACCGCCGGCTTCCGGGCCTACACCGCGGACGCCCTGCGGAGCCTCGACCTCGAGTTGATCACCAGCTACGGCTACGGCTTCCAGATCGAGATGGCCTACTCGCTGATCCGCAACGGGCACCGGGTGGTCGAGGTGCCCATCACCTTCCGTGACCGGGTCCGCGGCACCTCGAAGATGTCGCTCGCCATCGTGGGGGAGGGGCTGTGGCTCGTCGCCCGGTGGGGCGTGCGCGACCGGGTGCTCAGCCGGCGGCGTGGGCTTTCGGG
>DASVEC010000548.1:0-6622 GCA_036380755.1 Iamia sp.
GGTCGAGCTCTCCTGCTTCGAGCGCAAGCAGTACCTCTCGCTGTCGTCCGAGCCCAGCAAGGCCATGAACCTCAACAGCTACATCGGCCTGATCGGTGGCTCGTACTGCGAGCAGCGCACCTCGGTCGGCACGCTGCTGCAGCCCTGCCCGGCCGACGACCCGGCGGCGACGCTCCACGTCCCCCGGACCGACCTCCTCGTCACGCTCGACGCCGACAGCGTCCTGCTCCCGGAGTACGGGCTGCGGCTGGCCCACCTCATGGCCCAGCCCGGCAACGAGCGGGTCGCCGTCGCCCAGACGCCCTACTCGGCCTTCCCCGGTGCCCCCACCCGGGTCGAGCGCCTGGCCGGGGCCACCACCGACCTCCAGCACATCGTCCACCAGGGCATGGCCGCCCACGACGCCGCCTTCTGGGTCGGGGCCAACGCCGTGCTGCGGACCGAGGCCATCGAGGAGCTCCGCGTCGACGAGGACGGCGAGGGCCGACCGGTCGCCCGCTTCATCAGCGACCGGACCGTCATCGAGGACACCGAGTCGACGCTGGACCTGACCCTGCGGGGCTGGACCGTCGCCAACTACCCCGAGCGCCTGGCCTACAGCGCCAGCCCGCCCGACTTCGGCGCGCTGTGCATCCAGCGCCAGCGGTGGGCCAACGGCGGCCTCGTCATCCTCCCCAAGCTCGTGGCCCACTGGCGGGCCAAGAAGCGCCGGGGCGAGCGCCGCCGCCCGGCCGAGCTGCTCCTGCGCCTCAACTACCTGGCCTCGATCTCGTGGGCCACGGCCGGTCTGGTGCTGCTGCTCGCCTATCCCTTCAGCACGAACCTCATGAGCGCCCTGGTGATGGCCATCTCGGCGCCCTACTTCGTCGTGATGGCCAGCGACCTGAAGCGCTGTGGCTACAAGCGCACCGACGTGTTCCGCATCTACGGCTTCAACCTGGTGATGCTGCCGGTCAACGCCTCCGGCGTCCTCAGCTCGCTGGTGCAGATGGTGAGCGGGCACAAGGCGGCCTTCGCCCGCACCCCCAAGGTGCGGCACCGCTCGGTCGCCCCCGCCACCTTCGTGCTCTTCCCGTACCTGATCATGGCCCTGGCCACGATGGCCCTCCTCTCGGACATCGAGCAGGGGCGCTGGGCCCACGCCGTGTTCGCCGGGACCAACCTGGCCCTCGCCCTCCCGGCGACCATCGCCATCATCGGCATCCGCCACTCGCTGCTGGACATGGCCCTCGGCCTCGTGCGGCTGCTGTACGCCCGGGAGCGGACGGCGGGCGCGGCCCCGACCCTCGACCCCTCGGTCGACTGGGCCGCGGTGCTCCACCACGGCTCGGTGGCCCGGCCGCTGGTCCACCACGGTCCGGCGTCCGTCGACGTCGACCTGTCCGAGATCCTCGTCCCGTCGATGCCGGTCGCCGCACCGGCGAAGGAGCTGGTCTGATGCCTGCCCGCCGGAAGCTGTCCTTCACCCGCACCGCCTCGGCGGTCGTGATCATCGCCGCTGCCTCGGTGGGCGCCACCAAGGTGACCCTCCACGGCGTGGAGGAGCGCGAGCGGCGCTCGACGCAGTGGTTCGCCCCCTACGTCGACGTGACCCTCCCGCCCACCTTCGACTTCCAGGACCCCCTGGCCAACCCCAACCCCGACGTCGTCCTCTCGTTCGTCGTGGCCGATCCCGAGGACGGCTGCACGCCGTCGTGGGGCGCGGCCTACGGCCTCGACGAGGCCGCCGCCGACCTCGACCTCGACCGCCGCATCGTGCGCCACCGGGAGCGGGGCGGCGACGTCATCGTCTCCTTCGGGGGCGTGGCCAACGACGAGCTGGCCGTGGCCTGCACCGACGTCGACGCCCTGACCGAGGCCTACACCGAGGTCGTCGAGCGCTACTCCCTGCAGGTCATCGATCTCGACATCGAGGCGTCGGGGCTCGACGCCGAGGCCATCACCCGCCGGGCCCAGGCCATCGCCCGGGTCCAGGAGGCGGCCGACCGCCTCGACGTGTGGCTGACGCTCCCCGTCGCGCCCCAGGGCCTGACGGCCGAGGGCCTGTCGGTGGTCGACGCCATGCTCGCCGAGGGCGTGGAGCTGGCCGGCGTGAACATCATGACGATGGAGTTCGGCGCCTCCCGTGGCGGCGCCAGCTTCGTCGACGCCTCGCTCGCAGCCGTCGACGCCACCGTCGAGCAGGTCCGGACCGCCTACCGGCGAGCGGGCACGGTGCTCACCCCCGCCCAGGCCGCGGCCAAGGTGGGCGTCACGCCGATGATCGGCCAGAACGACCAGCCCGACGACCGCCTCGACACCGACGGGGCCCGGCGGCTGGTCGACGAGGCCAGCGAGCGGGGTGTCACCCGCTTCTCGATGTGGTCGCTCAACCGCGACCTCGAGTGCCCCGCCAACGTCGACCCGGCCATCGCCAACACGTCGTGCAGCGGCGTCGAGCAGGATCCGCTGGAGTTCTCCGAGATCTTCGGCGTGGTCAGCGGGCGTCCCACCGACGTGGCCCCGACCGAGGAGGGGGTCGCCGTCGACGGTCGGGCCCCGGCCAACGCCGCCCCGGGCACCGGTCCCTACGACGACTGGCGCCCCCGGCGCGAGTACGACACGGCCGAGAAGGTCGTGTGGCGGGGCCAGGTGTACGAGGCCAAGTGGTGGACCGTCGGGGCCCAGCCCGACGCCCCCGTCGCCCACGAGTGGGACTCGCCGTGGCGGATCCTCGGACCCGTGCTCGAGGCCGACGCACCGCCCCCGCCGCCGGCCGCCATGCCCGACGGCACCTACCCCGACTGGGGGCCGGACGCCATCTACGAGCCCGGCGACCGGGTGCAGCACCTCGGCGTCGGCTACCGGGCCAAGTGGTGGACCCGGGGCTTCGATCCCACCACCGACGTCGACAACGAGTACGAGAACCCCTGGGAGGAGCTGCCCCCCACCGCCGTCCCCACCGAGCCCGCCGACCCCACCGTCTCCTCCGACGCCTGACCCGTACCGGCGATCGGATCCGGCGGGAACCCGCCGGATCCGATCACCGGTTCCGAGGAGGAGGGGGCCAGGGGATGATCGCCGGCGGTGGCGTCAGGGCCGATCCGACCCGGGTGAGATCGTCCACGTCCCCGGTGAGGATGGCGTCGCGCCACCGCTCGGCGAGCAGGCCGAGGTGGGCATCGACCACGTCACTGGTGCCCGAGACCCGGAGGACACGACCGACCTCACGCCCGTCGTCGAGTGGGTGGATGGCGACGCTACGGAGGAACCGGGCGAGGCGGGCCTGCCGGGCACCATCGCGCCAGACCTGGGCCACGACGGCTTGGGAGGTGTGGAGGGGAACCGACCCGTCGTAGGCGAGCCGGGCGACGGTCTTGGCGACCCGTTCTCCCCGGTCGATGGAGACGAGGACGCCGGCGTCGAGGATCACTTCAGGCCGAGGTGCTTCCGCATCGCTTCGACCTCGGCCGGATCGGCGGGACCGAGCTCGGCCTCCCAGTCCTCCACGAACTCCTTCAGCGCCTGCCGGCGCTGCTCCTGGGCATCGAGCTCGCGGAGGACGGCTCGGAAGGCTTCGGACCGGCTGCCGTAGCGCTCGGCCGCTCGGTCGAGGATCGCCTCGTCCTCGGGGGTCAGGCGAAAGGAGGTCGTGGCCACGGCGCCTACTGTAGCACCGATGTAATACGCCGGACGCGGGTGGGGGCCGCCGCGTCCGCCGACGCGACGGCCCCCGATCGGGAGCGGCGAAACCGCTACGACTCGCTGCCGTTGCTGGTCGAGGCCAGCTCCTTGACCGGCTCGGCGGCCTCCGTGCCGTCGACGCCGCTCAGGAGCTTGCGGGCGACCTGGAGGCCGGCCATGCCCTGGCCCAGGATCTGGGAGAGCGTGTTCGACAGGCCCTCGGCGCCGTTGAGGACGACGAGCTGGTCGATGGCGGCGAAGGCCTCCGCCCCGGCCTTGACGATCTCCGGCCAGTGCTCGGCGAGGGTCTGGCCGATGACGGCCTCCTGGTTGTGGGCCAGGGCCTCGGCCCGGGCCTTGATGGCCTCGGCCTCGGCCAGGCCCTTGGCCCGGGTGGCGGCGCCCTCGGCCTGGCCGACGGCCTGCACGGCCACGGCGTCGGCCTCGCCCCGGGCCCGGGTGGACTGGGCCTGGGCGTCGGCCTCGACCTTCACGTGCTCGGCCTCGGCGTCGGCCTGCATCCGGACCTTGTGGGCCTCGGCCTCGGCGGCGATGCGGACCCGCTCGGCCTCGGCGGCGGCGGCCAGCTGGACCTCCTTGGCCTTGGCCTCGGCGGCCGAGATGCGGGCGTCGCGCTCGGCCTTGGCCAACGTCGTCTGCTCGTAGGCCTGGGCGTCGGCCGGCTTGCGGATCGTCGCCTGGAGGCGCTGCTCCTCGCGCTGGGCCACCAGCTCGGCGACCCTCGTCTCCTCCACGACCACCTCCTGGCGGGCGTGAGCGTCCGAGAGCGGGCCGGCCTGCTCGGCCCGGGCCTTGGCCTCGTCGATCTGGGCCTGGTAGCCGGACTGCTTCACCTGCGTGATCCGCCGGGCCTCGGCCTTGAGGGCCTCCGCCTCCTGCTCCTTCTCCGTGGCCTCGCGGTCGGCGGCGGCACCGGCGATGCGGGCCTGGCTGGCGACGGCGGCGGCGTGGGGGGCGCCGAGGTTGGAGATGTAGCCGGTCGGGTCCTCGATCTCCTGGACCTGGAGCGAGTCGACGATGAGGCCGAGCTTCTCCATCTCCACACCCGAGGACTCCCGTGTGAGCTGGGTCAGCTTCTCGCGGTCCCGGATCATCTCCTCGACCGTCATGTTGCCGACGATCGCTCGGAGGTGGCCGGCGAAGACGCTGTGGACCCGCTGGTCCATGTTCTTCTGCTGGTCGAGGAAGCGCCGGGCGGCGTTGCTGATCGAGGCGTAGTCGTCACCGACCTTGTAGATCACGACGCCCCGGATCCCGAGGGGGATGCCCTGGTGCGTGACGCAGGCGATGGCCAGCTCGGCCTCCCGCAGGTCGAGCGAGAGGCGGCGGACCACCTGCACGCCGGGGATGACCAGCGTGCCCTTGCCCGTGACGATCTTGAACCCGAGGCTCGCCTCGTGCTCGTCCACGACGTCGCCGTGGCTGCGCAGGCCCGAGATGACGAGGGCCTCGTTGGGCTCGGCGACCCGCCACATCATCTTGAACAAGACGACGAGCCCGATCAGGGCCAGCAGGATCAAGCCCCCGGTGACATAAGGGACAGCTTCCATGGTCTCCACCTCCAGGTGGGGTTTCAGAGGGGGCTGACGAACACGGTGCGGGGCGGGTGGTACTCGACCACCACGACCCGGGCGCCGACGGCGATCTCGGTGGCGTCGTCGACGGGGCGGGCGTGGAACGCCTCGGTGCCGCCTCGGACCGGGACCATGACCTCCCCGATCCGGTGCGGACCGACGCGCCCGGTCACCCGACCCGTCTTGCCGACCATCCGATGGTCTGCCATCTGCGGTGCTCCCCAGCTCCTGTGTGACATCCGCTCCGGTGGTTCCGGTGGTCTGTCACCTGTAGGCGTACAACTCCAAGACAGGTTGGGGAAGACCTTCACGCCCACCTTCACGGCGTCTTCACGGCCTACCGTCCGGCCATGACCGCCGCGCTCATCCCGCCCGCCGCCGAGACGTTCGCCTCCGTCGTCGAGGGGATCGACGACGACCAGCTCCACGCCCCGACGCCGTGCCCCGACTTCGACGTCGCCGGTCTCGTCGGGCACCTCCTGCACTACGGGCCGTCGCTGGTCGGGGCCGGCGCGCGGCAGCCGGCGCCGCCGCCGGGGGAGGAGCAGCCGGTCGACCCGGCGACCTGGCGGGGCGAGCTGCTCGACCAGACCGGCCGGCTGGCGGCGGCGTGGTCCCGTCCCGAGGCGTGGGAGGGCACGACCCGCATGGTCGGCCCCGACGAGATGCCCGCGTCGATGATCGGCGGGATCGCCTTCGCCGAGCTGGTCATCCACGGGTGGGACCTGGCCCGGGCCACCGGCCAACGGCCGACCTGGCCCGACGCCGTCCTCGACCAGGCCCACCAGCAGATGGTGGGCATGGCCGAGATGGGTCGTCAGATGGGTGCCTTCGGCCCCGAGGTCGCGGTCCCGGACGACGCCCCGACCCTCGACCGGCTGCTCGGCCTCGCCGGCCGCGACCCCGCTTGGCCCGCCTGACCCATCGCTTCTGTCAACCGCCATGCGCCGTGGAGGCGCATGGGGATTGACAGAACGGCCTAGTTGGGGGCGTGGACGCCGTTGGCGTGGCCGTAGTCGCGCTCGAGGCCGAAGGAGCGGCGCTCGAGCTCGGGCCACTGGGCGTTGGACGTGGCGCCGACGTGCTGGCGGACGAGCCCGGGGCCGGGCGTGGTGACCGCGCCGCCGCCGTAGGGATCGGTGTACCAGGTGGTCGGGCCGCCGGCGTTCTCCACCCGCGTCGCGTGCAGGTAGAAGTCGCGCTGGGCGCCGTCGAAGGGCGAGGCCGGGTCGGACCTCTCGGCACCGGCGACCTCGTCGAACGGGTGGCCTCGGGCCGTCCCGCCGTCGGCCTCGTCGACCATGTCGGGGACGTCGACCAGGTCGCAGATGAGGTTGTTCACCCCACCGGCGTGGGCCCGGGCC
>DASVEC010000549.1:0-2705 GCA_036380755.1 Iamia sp.
GGAGGGGCGGGGGTTCTGCGCCGGCACGGACCTGTCGGGCGAGCGGGATCCCGCGCCCGACGCCGAGGGGCGGGGCCCCGTGGGCCAGGTGTGGCGCACCCAGCAGCACGTGGCCGGGCTGATCGTCGCCATCCACGAGCACCCCAAGCCGATCGTGGCCGCCGTCCACGGCGCCGCCGTCGGGGGTGGGCTGGCCATCGCCCTGGCCGCCGATCTCCGGGTGGCGACGCCGACGGCCCGGTTCGGGGCCGTGTTCATCAACATCGGGCTGTCGTCGTGCGACGTGGGCACCAGCTACCTCCTCCCGCGGATCGTCGGCGTGACCCGGGCCTCGGAGCTGATGCTGACCGGTCGCCACTTCTCCGGCGAGGAGGCCGACGCCTTCGGCCTGCTCAACGCTCTGGCGCCCGAGGGATCGCACCTCGAGGTGGCGCGGGACCTGGCCCGTCAGGTGGCGGCACAGCACGAGTTCGGGCTCGAGCTGACCAAGTCCGGCCTGCACGCCGCCCTCGACGCGCCCAGCCTGCGGCACGCGGTCGAGATGGAGAACCGCACGCAGGCGCTGGGCAGCTTCAGCGGCAACCTGGCCGAGGCCATGGCCGCCTTCGCCGAGAAGCGCCCACCTCAGTGGGGCCCGATGTAGGCGGGCTCACCCCGTCCCGGGGCTGTGGTCGAGGAGGCCCTGGAGGGCGGCGACGAGGACGCTCGGGCGGCGGGCCGATCCCGGGCCGCGGAGGGCGTCGGGGTCGATCCGGAGGAGGCGGTTGGCCCCGGTCGCCAGCGACACGAGGACGACGGCCAGGGCCTCGGCGTCGAGCTCGCCACCCGACGGCCGCTCGGCGCGGGGCCACAGGCGCTCGACCCGCGTGGCCACGGCGGCGACGGTCTCGGCGTAGCCGCGCTCGAGCGTGGCCCGCACCGCGGGGTGGTCGGCCTCGGCGAGGAACGCCAGCGGGAGGTGGGGGATGGGGAGGCGGCCGGGGGAGGGGTGGACGAGCAGGGCGGCGACGACGGCACCGGCCCGGTCGGTGCCCTCGGTGGGCGGGGCGGCGAGGACGCGGTCGAGGGCGGTGACGTAGCGCCGGCGCTCGGCGGCCAGCAGCCACCGGAGGAGGTCGAGGCGGAGCTCGTCGGACGAGGACCAGTGGTTGTAGATGCTGCGCCGGCTGACACCGGCGGCGCGAGCGACGGCGGCGGCGGTGACGTGGCCGAGCGAGCGGATCTCGTCGCCGTCGCCGGCGAGCGACCGCCCGCGGGTGCCCTCGAGGAAGAGGGTCGTCGCCGCGTCGAGGGCGTCGCGCTGAGCGGGCGTCCACCGGGCGGACACGGCGGCGTACAGGGCCGAGGGGCTCGGGCCCGGCGCCGGCTCGTCCGGCACGGGCTCCCGGCCGGGGGCGGACGTCTCGGCCAGGATCGCCCGGACGGCGTAGGCGAGCAGGCCCCACGGGCGGGGACCGAGGCCGTCGTCGACCGGGACCGTGCGGGCGCCGATGGCGGGCTGGGACCGGTTGAGGACGGCGAAGCCGTCGCCGAGGCACCACAGGGCGACGGCGGCGTCACGGGCGCGCAGCGGCGGGGCGATCGCCCTCCCGCCGAGCGAGAGGATGGCGGCGATGCGGGCGGCGAGGTGGCGGATGCGGCGGTCCTCGACCTGGCGGCGGGCCTCGGCCACGCCGGGGACATCGGCGTAGCCGAGGAGCGACGCCCGGACCTGCACCCACGGGTCGTCCAGCACCGCGTCCTGGATGAACGTCAGGGCGACGCGGAGCACCTCGACGTCGGCCACCGGGTCGCGCTGGGGCGGGAGGTCGACGGTCTGGCGGCTCTCGTCCCACGGCAGCCGCTCGTCCGGCTTCTGGTAGTCGTTCTGGAACACGAGGTGGAGGGTCAGGTCGCTCCAGAAGTCGTGCTGCGAGGGCCAGAGCCGGTAGAGGCTCGTGCGGGGGCGCCCGAGGTGCCCGCCCAGGTCGGCCAGCTCGACCAGGGCGGCGAGGTAGGCCCGCCCCGTCCCGGGCCGGACCTCGGAGGCGACCTCGGCCGCGACCTCGAGGTAGCGGCCGCGGGCGCGCCGCGAGGTGGGGTGGTCGGGACTGGGGGCTGACTGGGCCGAATCCTCGGGTGCGGCCCCCCGGGCGGACCGGGGGACGCCTGGTTCGTGCACGACCGCGTCCTCGTCGTTCTACTCCGTCGCCGCGGGGAGTCGAGCCGGACGATCGCCACCGAGGGCGCGAGCTCTCCACGAGGCCGACAGCGGCGGGGGGATCGACCGGCCTGCGTCGAACCTATGGCACGAGGGGGGTCCTCGCCGCGCCTGCTTCACAAGTTGTCCACGAAGACAATCCTCAATTCGGGTGATCGACGGCGGCTGTCAGAGTTCCCGCACCGGGGACGACGGCCCTGGTCAGAGCGGTCGGGCCCTGACCGCCGGGTGAACGGAGGGTGACACGGGTCGTCCCCCGATCGGGGGGTGGCGGGTGACCCGGGTCGTGACCCCCTCACCCCGTCGGGGTGGGGCCCGACCGATCCGTGTGGACATCCCCCTTCACCCCCACCCGCGCGCCCGCCGAGCCGTCAGCGCCGTCCTGACCGTGGCCCTGGTCGCCATGGCGTTCCTCGTCCTCGACGGGCCCCGGCCGGCCGCGGCCGACGGGACGCCCGACATCACCCTCGCGGTCGAGGCGCCGGAGGAGGTCCTCTATGGCGAG
>DASVEC010000550.1:0-2427 GCA_036380755.1 Iamia sp.
TCGAAGCGGACGTGCACCACGTCGTCGGGATCGATGTCGAGGCGGTAGCCGGCGTCGTCCCACACGACCGCTCCGGCCCCGAGGTGCGCCCGCAGCCGGGAGATGTAGCTCTGCAGGGTGCCGGTCGCGGTGGCCGGCGGCTCGTCACCCCAGACGGCGTCCATGAGCGACTCGGCCGTGACCCGCCGGCCGACCGAGACCAGCAGCACGGTGAGGACCAGGCGCAGCTGACGGCCCGACACCACCACGGGCGCGCCGTCGTCGCCCACCACGTGCAACGGACCGAGCAGGCTGTAGTGCACCGTCGACTGCCCCTCCCCACCTCTGAGCGGACTCGTGGGGACGGCGCGGACCCGACCGCGCGCCCCGGAACCAGGACGCTCCACGGTACCTCGCGGCGCTCAGGGTGCTGGCGTGACGTCGAGGCCGACGCCCTCGGCGATCCGGGCGCAGGCGTCGAGCACCTGGTCGACGCCCACCGGCTCGCTCAGGCCGAGGACGACCTCGTGGGCCCCGGCCCGCCGGGTGGCGGCGACGTCGTCCACGACCTGCTCGATCGTCCCGTGGTACGAGGGCCGATCGGCACCGAGCGGCCGGTCGGCCAGCTCGATGTCGGCCCGGACGACCAGGCGGAGCGTCTCGGGGTCGCGGCCGTGGCGGGCCGTCCGGTCCTGCAGGTCGGCCCACATCCGCGCCAGGCCGTCCACCGGCAGCCCCGCCGGCATCCAGCCGTCGGCCCGGCGGGCGACCCGGTCGAGGCCGCTCGGCGCATGGGCGGCCAGGAGGACGGGCGGGCGGGGGCGCTGGACGGGCCGCAGGTCGGGCTGGGCACCGTCGAGCCACTGGGCGTCGAGGACGTCGAGGGCCTCCTCGAGCCGGCGCCCGAGGGCGTGGTCGGGCACGCCGAGGACGCGGCGCTCGTCGTCGGACCGGCCCACGCCGAGGCCCACGTCGAGCCGCCCCTCGCTCAGCACGTCCAGACTGGTGAGCGTGCGGGCCAGCAGCGCCGGCCGGTACCAGGGCGCCACCAGCACCCCGCTGCCGATGCGGATGCGGGTGGTCACGGCGGCGAGGGAGCCCAGGACGGCCACCGGGTCGAGCGTCGGCAGGCGGTCGACCACCCACAGCGAGGCGTAGCCGAGCTGCTCGGCCGCCACCGCGACCGAGCGGATGGCGGCAGGGTCGGCGAGCGGTCCGAGCTGGGCGCTCTGGATGCCGATGCGCATGGGGGTCCTCCGGGGTCGAACGGGGTGCTGTCCCCGTTCTCCCATGGCCCGCTCGACGCCCGCTTGACGCCCGCTTGCCGTCGGAGGCTGTCAGTCGGGCGCGGGTGTCTGGTCCTCGCGGAACCGGAGGGGGAGGAGGTACCAGGTCAGCCCGGCGACCACCACCGTGGCGGGCCCGATCCACCGGGCCGGCGAGTCGGAGAAGGCGGCGTCGCCCACGACGTAGACGGCGCACCCGATGGCCAGGGCGATGCAGGTCGTCCCGCCCAGGGCCAGGCGGTTGGCCGTCTGGATCATCTCCTCCTTGGTCCCGTCCCGGAACCGCAGGCGGTGGTGGACGACCGGGGCGATCAGCAGGATGGACGCCAGCGCCGCCAGGGTGATGGCGGCCACGAAGATCGAGCGGGACTCGCCCCGGACCTGGTCGAACTGGCTCGAAAACGGCACCGTGAGCAGGAAGGCGAGGAGGACCTGCACACCCGGCAGGGCCACCCGCAGCTCCTGCAGGAGCTGGTCGAGCTCGCGGTTCAGCCGCTCGTGCTCGCTCTCGGTGCCCCGAGAGCCCGGCGCGCTCAGCTCTTCCTCGCGGTGGCCTTGCCGCCCTTGCGGCCCGCCTCCTTCTTCTGGGCCGTCGTGCCGCCCTGCTTGGAGCTGCTGCCCGTGCCGGACTGCTGGCCACCGTGCTCGGAGGCGTCGGGGCTGTTGGCGATCCTGGCCGCCCGTTGCTTGGACATCCCCTTGTCCTTCAGCGCCTCGTACTGCTTCTCGTTCTTCACGCTCGGTCGTCGTTCCGACGGCATGACACGACCTCCTCGCTCTTGCCGGGTGTCGGCACCGGCTCGTCCGGTACGCCGGGTCGTTACCCCTGTCGGCAGGTGGTCATGCCGGGAGGATCCGATGCCACAGCCAGTCGGTCTGGTCCTCGATCGACGGGCTGCCGGGCATGCGGATCTCCGTACGAGCGACCCATCGATACGTGAACGGGCGCGTCGTCGAGATGACATCGGTCGGGATCGTCATCACGGCGGAGCGCGGGCGTATGCGTATCGGGACGTCCATCAACCGGTGCGTCACCATCTCCACGTCGTAGAAGAACAGACGCAAGACGATCCGGTCGTCGACGAGCATCGCGCGTCCGTACACGAGGGTCGACGGTGACTCGAACGGACTGGTGGTGCCGCGCCGGCCCTCCAGGTACAGC
>DASVEC010000551.1:0-5252 GCA_036380755.1 Iamia sp.
CTGTTCGCGGCCTGGGAGCTGCGGGCCCGGTTCCCGATGCTCGACCTGCGCCTGTTCCGCGACCGCCGCTTCAGCGTGGCCTCGGCGGGCATGTCGCTCACCTTCTTCGCCATGTTCGGCACCTTCTTCCTGGTCGCCCAGTACTTCCAGCTGGTGCTCGGCTACTCGGCCCTCGAGTCGGGTCTGCTCCAGCTGCCGATGGCGGCCGTGATGATGTCCGTCGCCCCGCAGGTGCCCAAGCTGGTGGCCCGCTTCGGCGCCGCCCGCGTCGTGCCCTTCGGCCTGGCCGCCACGGGCACCGGCCTGGCGATCTTCTCGCAGGTCGGGGTGAACAGCTCGATCGTCATGGTCTACTGCTCGATCCTCCCGCTGGCCTTCGGCATGTCGATGACGATGACGCCGCTGACCACCCTGATCATGTCGTCGGTCCCGCTGGGCCGGGCCGGTGTGGGCTCGGCCATGAACGACACCACCCGCGAGCTCGGCGGCGCCCTGGGCGTGGCCGTCCTCGGGTCGGTCGTGACCAGCCGCTACACCTCCAGCCTCGGCCCGGTCCTCACCGGCCTCCCCGACGCCGCCCGCTCCGCCGCCGACTCGGGTCTCACCGGGGCCCTGGCCGTCGGCCGGGAGATCGGGGGCTCGCAGGGGGCCGCCCTGACCTCGGCCGCCCAGCAGGCCTTCGTCGACGGGCTCGGCGTGGCCGCCATCGTCGGCTCGCTGATCGTCTTCGCCGCCGCCGCGGCCGCCTGGTTCCTGCTCCCCAAGGGCGCCAACCTCCCGGCCGAGGTCGACGCCCTGGCCGACGTGGGCGAGCCGGACGTCCTCGAGCCGGTCCTCGTCGACTGACCGAACCGGGGGCGGGAGGGCACCGAACCGGGGGTGATGCCCTCCTTCGCCGCCCGCCTCCGTCCCTCCGGCGCCACCTTGCGCGCCGTCCTCGCCGGCCTGCTCGCCGCCGCGGTCGGTGTGGCCGTCGGCGAGCTCGTCGGTGGCCTCTTCACCGACGCCGGGTCACCGGTGGTGGCCGTCGGCGGGCTGGTGATCGACAACGTCCCGCCGAGCGTCAAGGACTTCGCCATCGAGACGTTCGGGAACAACGACAAGGCGGCGCTGGTCGTCGGCACCCTCGTGATCCTGGCCCTGCTCGGGATGGCACTGGCCCCCCTGGCCCGGCGACGCCCGGCCGTCGCCGCCGTGATCGTGGTCCTCGTGGCCGTCGTCGGCGTCGTCGCCACCCGCGACCAGGGCACGGCCGGCCCCATCGTCTCCGCCCTCCCGTCGCTGTTCGGCGCGGCCGCCGCCATCGGCGCCCTGGCCGTGCTGCGCCAGACCTTCCTCCCCGGGGGTGACGTGGTCTCGGTCCTGCCGGTGGTGGGCCGGGGGCGCGAGTCGCACCTCGACGACCCGGTCGACGGCATGCCGCCCCGGCGCCAGTTCCTCGTCGCCTCGGGCACGGCCCTCGTCCTGGCCGGCGCGGCCGCGGGCGCCGGTCGGGTCCTCCAGAACCGCAACAGCGCGGCGGCGAGCCGGGCGTCGGTCACCCTGCCGAAGCCGGTCGAGGCCCTGCCGCCGATCCCCCGGGGCACGTCGGTCGGCGTCGACGGCGTCGCCTCGTTCACCACCGCCAACCGCGACTTCTACCGGATCGACAAGAACATCACCCCCCTCCAGGTGAAGACCGAGGGCTACACGCTGACGGTCAAGGGCATGGTCGACGACGAGCTCGAGATCCCCTGGGAGGACCTCATCGCCCGCGACATGCGGGAGTACGACATCACCATGACGTGCGTGTCGAACCTCATCGGCGGCAACCTCGTCGGCAACGCCCGGTGGTTGGGGTTCCCGCTGAAGGACCTCCTCGACGAGGCCGGCGTGCGGGACGGTGTCGACCAGGTCGTCGGGCGCTCGGCCGACGACTACACCGGCGGCTTCCCGCTCGAGGCCGCCTACGACCGCGACGCCATCGTCGCCGTCGGCATGAACGGCGAACCCCTCCCGATCGACCACGGCTTCCCCGTCCGTCTCGTCGTGCCCGGTCTCTACGGCTACATCGCCTCGGTGAAGTGGCTGACCGAGATCGAGCTGACGACGTTCGACGCCTTCGACAGCTACTGGGTCCGCCGGGACTACGCCGACCGGGCGCCGATCAAGACCATGAGCCGGATCGACACGCCCAAGAGCCTGTCCAAGCCCAAGGCCGGCATGGTCCCGATCGCCGGCGTGGCCTGGGCCCAGACCCGCGGCATCGACAGGGTCGAGGTCCAGATCGACGATGCCGAGTGGGCCGAGGCCGAGCTGGCCGAGGCGCTCGGCGAGGACACCTGGCGCCAGTGGATGTTCCCGGTCGAGCTGGACGAGGGGTTCCACACGATCAAGGTCCGGGCCACCGACGGCGCCGGCGAGCTCCAGCTCGAGGAGCGAGCCGATCCGCTGCCCGACGGCGCCTCCGGCTGGCACACCATCCGGGTCAGCGTCCAGGCCTAGGCGGTGCTGGTCGGCGTCGTGCCGCGGTCGGAGAGGACCATCTGCTCGACGGCGAGACGCTCGAACAGGTCGGCCCGCAGAGCCCCCGCGCCCGGGTCGTCGTAGCGGTTCACCATCTCGTCGGGGTCCTCGCCCAGGGCGAACAGCTCGCCCCGATCGCTCCCGCGGTAGATCGACAGCCGGCCCTCGGGGCTGATCAGGGTCCGCATGCGGAGCGGCTGGCCGAGGCCGGCCAGGTCGAAGGGCTCGTCCTCCTCGACCACGAGGTGCTCGCGGAGCGAGGTGGCCGGGTCGTCGAGCACGGGGCGGAGGCTGTGGCCCTGCATCCCCTCGAACGGATCGGCGGCGCAGAGGTCGAGGATGGTCTGGGCCACGTCGATCGAGCCGACGAGCGACGACGACGTCTGCCCGGCGGCCTGACCCGGGACGTGGATCAGCATCGGCACCCGGAGGGCGGGCCGGTAGTGCATCGCCGCCTTCAGCATGAGGCCGTGGTCGCCGAACATCTCGGCGTGATCGCTGGTGAAGATCACGATCGTGTTGTCGGCCTGGCCGGTCTGCGCCAGCGTGGCCAGCACCTCGCCCACGACCGTGTCGATCAGCGTGATCGACCCGTACTCCTTGGCCGCCGCCTCCCGCCACATCTCGGCGGTGGGCGAGAAGGGCTGGACCGGGATGGCCGGCGGCGTCTGGCCCCGGGAGCGGCGCCAGCGCTGGAGGTGGCGCAGCGAGGTCTCGTGGGGGTCGTCGAAGGTGGCCGGCAGGTCGATGTCGTCCGGGTCGTACCGCGACCAGTACTCGCCCGGCGGGGCGAAGGGGTGGTGGGGGTCGGGGAACGACATCTGGAGGAAGAAGGGGGCGTCGTGGCCCGCCGCCTCCTCGATGAAGGCCTCGCTGCGGCGACCGACGTAAGTGCTGGGGTGCATCTCGACCGGGAGGGCGGGTCGCCACACCTGCCACCACAGATCCGAGGTCTCCGGGGCGGCGTCGGGGCCCTGGACCAGGCCGGGGTCGATGCCGTTCTCGATCAGCCAGTGGACGTAGTGGCCGCTCACCATGTCGGCGTGGCCCACCGTCAGCTCGACGTGCTCGAAGCCGTAGAAGTCGTCGGGCAGCTCGACCGGCCCGGCCCGGTAGCGATCGCCGTCCTCGAGCCGGTCCCATCCCTCGGGCCGGGGGCGGACGGCGGCGTCGGGCTCGGCCAGGCCGGTCCGGACGAGGGCGGTCAGCTCGGGCACCGCGCCCATGTTCTGGAAGTGGGCCTTGCCGACGAGCCCGGTGCGGTAGCCGGCGTGGCGGAGCTGGCGGACGCAGGTGCTGGCGTCCCAGTCGAGGGAGATGCCGTTGCACCGGGTGCCGTGGGCCGAGGGCATCCGGCCGGTGAGCAGCGTGGCCCGGTTCGGCATGCAGATCGGGTTGGCCGCGAAGGCCTCGGTGAAGCTGGTGCTGCGGGCGGCGAGGGCGTCGAGGTGGGGCGTCTGCACCACCGGGTTGCCGCCGAAGCCGGTGTGGTCGAAGCGGTGCTGGTCCGTGACGATCAGCAGCACGTTCGGTCGACTCACCCGTCGATTGTGGCACCGAAGCGGACAAAACGTCCGGTCGGCGCTCCCACCTGGGGGTTGGTTCGGCGAGCGGCGGGACGGGGAGGCCGAAGGGGCAGGCGCCGCAGCCAGGAGGTCGAGATGCCGGTCGGATCGTTCGTGATGGGGGCGACGGGTTGGACCCCCGTGGGGCTCAAGGGCAACCGGGACGACCCCCGGAGCCTCCCCGTCGGACCGATCCACGCCGCCGAGCCCCAGGACGGGACCTCGGTCTGCCGCGGCCTGCCGGTGGAGCTCGACCGCGAGGGCCGCAGCTTCACCCCCTGGGCGGGGGGCACGTGCGACCAGTGCAGCGAGGCGCTCGAACCCCGCGCCGCCCCGACCCCACCGGAGGGACCATGACCATCGCCGGACCCGAGGACGACGACACCGTCGACACCGTCGAGGAGGCCGCCGCCCGGGCCGCCGAGGAGGCCGACGTCGAGCGCCCGCTCGGAGCAGCCCGGCCCGACCGGGTCGGTCCCGAGGGCGAGCCGCTCGGGGGCGAGGGCTCCTGATCCATCGCCCGAAGGGGTGGACGCGCGGTTGGACGTCACACCGTCGGGGGAGGCCGCCACCATGGCCTTCCACACCATCGACCGAACGCACGAGCGGGACGTGGTGTTCGACGGCGGGGGGACCGAGGGCTGGGCCAACCTGCTGCGGGAGCTCCCCCGGCTGGCCACGAGCGGCCAACCCCTGGTGCTCGACGTCAGCGCCCTGACCCTGCTGCCGGCCGAGGTGGCCGATCTCCGCCTGGTCATCGAGTCGCTCACGGGCCGCGACGTCCGGGTCGCCTGCTCCCGTCTGAGCGGGCGCCGTCTGCTCCGGCGCCTCCTGCCCGACGAGGTCGCCGTCGTCCTGGCCGAGGGCGTCGTCGTCCCCGACCTCACCCCCGCCTGAGCGACCCACCCCCTCAGTGGGGCAGGCGGTCGGACGACTCGATCGAGTGGTGGAGGCGGCGGGCCAGGGCGGGGGTGAGCTGGCGGCGGGTGGCACGCCAGGACCAGTTGCCGGTGTCGGTGCCGGGGGTGTTCATGCGGGCGTCGGAGCCGAGGCCGAGGACGTCCTGGAGGGGGACGACGGCGAGGCGGGCGGGCGACGAGAGGGCCAGGTCGACGATGGTCCACCACGGCCGCCGGTCGTCGGGCGCGATCCCGGCGGCGCGGGCCGCGGCCCGGACCCGGT
>DASVEC010000552.1:0-4454 GCA_036380755.1 Iamia sp.
TAGGTGGCCGGGTTCGAGCGCGGGGTGCGGCCGATGGGCGACTGGTCGATGCTGATGACCTTGTCGAGCTGCTCGATGCCCTCGATGCGCTTGTGCCGGCCCGGCGGCACCTTGGCCCGGTAGATCTTCTGCATCAGCGACCGCAGCAGGATGTCGTTGACGAGGGTCGACTTGCCCGAGCCGGACACACCGGTGACCGTGACCAAGCACCCGAGCGGGATGTCGACGTCGATGCCGTCGAGGTTGTGCTCGCGGGCCCCCTTGATCTTGAGCCAGCCCGCCGTCGGCGACCGCCGCTGGGCCGGCACGGGGATGCTCTTGATCCCCGCCAGGTATTGGCCGGTGAGGCTCTGCTTGTTCTTGAGCAGCTGCTTGTAGGTGCCGGCGTGGACGACGGCGCCGCCGTGCTCGCCGGCGCCGGGGCCGATGTCGACGATGTAGTCGGCCACCGCGATGGTGTCCTCGTCGTGCTCGACCACGATCACCGTGTTGCCCAGCTCCTTGAGCCGGATCAGGGTCTCGATGAGCCGCCGGTTGTCGCGCTGGTGGAGGCCGATCGACGGCTCGTCGAGGACGTAGAGGGCGCCGACCAGACCGGTGCCGATCTGGCTGGCCAGCCGGATGCGCTGCGACTCGCCGCCCGACAGGCTGCCGGCGGCCCGCCCGAGCGAGAGGTAGTCGAGACCGACGTCGAGCAGGAAGCCCAGCCGCTCGCGGACCTCCTTCATCGGCGCCGCCGCGATCAGCTGCTCGCGGTCGGTCAGGTCGATGGTCTCGATCAGATCGGCCAGGTCGCGGATCGACATCATCGACATGGTGGCGATGGTGTGGCCGGCGACGGTGACCCCGACGGTGAAGGGGTTGAAGCGGGAGCCGTCGCACGCGGGGCACGGCACCTCGCGCATGTACCCCTCGAACTGCTCGCGCTGGTTGTCGCTGTCGGTGTCGGTGTGGCGGCGCTGGAGCCAGGGGATCACGCCCTCGTACTGCGCCTTGTAGGTGCGGACCCGGCCGTAGCGGTTCTTGTAGCGGACCTCGACCCGGCCCACGCCCTTGCCCTCGAGCAGGACCTTCTGCTGGGCCGCCTTGAGCTTCCCCCAAGGGACGTCGAGGGGGATGCCCTTCGACTCGCCGACGGCCTCGAGGATGCGGTGGAACCAGGTGGCGTGGCCGCTGGACCACGGGTGGATGGCGCCCTCGGAGATGCTGAGATCGGGGTCGGGCACGACCAGGGCGGGGTCGACCTCGAAGCGGGTGCCCAGGCCGTCGCAGCGGGGGCAGGCGCCGTAGGGCGTGTTGAACGAGAACGACCGGAGGGTGAGCTCCTCGAAGCTCTCGCCGTCGACCGGGCAGGCCAGGTGCTGGCTGAAGGTCATCGACTCGGGGGCGTCCTCGCCCTCGCGGGGGACGATCTGGATCTCGGCCACCCCGTCGGCCAGCTTCAGCGCCGTCTCCAGCGACTCGGTGAGCCGCCGCTCGATGCCGTCGCGCTGCACCAGGCGGTCGACGACGACCTCGATGGTGTGGTTCTCGTAGCGGGCCAGGTCGATCTTCTCGCCCAGCTCGTACATCTCGCCGTCGACCCGGGCGCGGGAGTAGCCCTGCTTGGCCAGGTCGGCGAGGAGGGTCTCGTAGTTGCCCTTGCGATGGCGGACCACGGGCGCGAGCACCTGGAAGCGGGTGCCGTCGGGCAGCTCGAGGATGCGGTCGACGATCTGCTGCGGGGTCTGGCGGGTGATGGCGGCGCCGTGCGTCGGGCAGTGGGGCACGCCGATGTGGGTGAAGAGGAGACCGAGGTAGCGCAGGACCTCGGTGATGGTGCCGACGGTGGAGCGGGGGTTGCGGGAGGCGGACTTCTGGTCGATCGAGATGGCCGGCGACAGCCCGGTGATGATGTCGTAGTCGGGCTTCTCCATCTGCCCGAGGAACTGCCGGGCGTAGGACGACATCGACTCCATGTAGCGCCGCTGGCCCTCGGCGAAGATGGTGTCGAACGCCAGCGAGCTCTTGCCCGAGCCCGACAGCCCGGTGAACACGATGAGCTTGTCCCGGGGCAGATCGAGGTCGACGCCCCGCAGGTTGTGCTCCCGGGCGCCGCGGATGACGAGGGTGTCGGACACGAGGACCCACACTATCGGGCGCGGCAACCTCACGAACGCCTGTACGGTCGTCAGGCCGGGGCGGTCACCGCCACGGGCTCGACGTCGCCGTCGGTGAGGACGTCCTCGCCGGCGCCGCGGGCGCTGGCCACCGCCACCAGCCCGAGGGCGGCGAGCGGCAGCAGGACCCGGCCGGCGTGGGCCGCCTCGGACCACACCGCGGGGCCGAACGAGGCGGCCAGGAGCACGTGGGCGGCGAGGACGGCCCGGAGCTCGGTGTCGCGCGCCCGCACGATCCCGGCGAGGCCGAGGGCGGCCACCAGGGCCAGCCCGGCGATGTCGTCGGGGCCCCACCCGCCCATCTCCTCGACCATGCCGCCGAAGGGCACCAGGCCCAGCCGGCCACCGCTCGAGCCCGTCGGCCAGGCGCCGAGCCGCAGGCGGAGGAGGACCACCCAGGCGACGTAGGGAGCGGCGGCCAGCGCCAGCCGCACGGCCGCCTCCCACTGCCGGCGGCGCAGCGCGACCAGCGCCAGCACGGCGGGGACGAGGAGCAGGGTCTCGCGGCAGAGACCGGCGGCGGCCAGGAGGGCGACGGCGCCCCAGGAGCCGGGGCGGCGGACGGCGAGGGCCACGCCGGCGACGACCAGGGCCGCGCCCAGGACCTCGGGGCCGACGAAGAGCAGGTCGGTGATCACGCCGGGGGTCAGGAGGAGGAACAGGGCGGCGAGCGGCGGGCCGCCCCGGCGGCGGATCACCTCGGCCACCACGCCGACCAGCGCCCCGGTGGCCAGGACGGTCACGACGGCCAGGGCCCAGGGAGCGGCCTCGGCCTGCCCCGCCGACGCGACCCAGCCGATCCACCCGTAGGCGCCCCGCTGCCAGCGGTAGGCCTGCTCCTCGGGACCGCCCAGGATGGTCTCGGGCCGGTCGGCGAGGGGGTCGACCGCCTGGGTGGCGAAGATCTGGCCGTCGCCGACGTTCAGGGCCACCTCGATCGACCGGTCCGGCGGGTCGTACAGGCTGCTGATCAGCCCGATCCGCCCGGGTCCGGTGTCGGGCACGACCACGTTCGGGAACCACCCGGCCAGGACCAGGGCCCCGACGGCGAGGGCGAGCACGACGGCGACGACCGTGCCCCCCGGATCCCGGTCCCGCGGATCCCTGTCCCGTGCCACCGGGGCCCATCGGTCCCGGGTCACCCGATGTGAGCCCGTCCCCCTCCCGAACTGGGCGGGTGCTGCTCAGGTCCGGTGGGGTGCGGCCGATCGGGAGGGGGTGCCCCGGACCTCCCCCGCGCCCGTGCCCCCGCCCGCCACCGCGGGTGAGATGAGCCCGGTGGACACCTCACCGACGGTGACCGGGCCCCGTCCTGCCTGGGTCGGGCTGGCGGTGACGGTGGCGGCGATCGCCTTCGTGGCCCTCCGCCTGCTGGCCCACGACGGCGATGCCACCCTGTTCGTGCGGGCCGGCGACGAGCTCACCGACCCGGCGCGGGGCGAGGCCGCCGGCCTCACCGTCGCCGAGGACAGCGCCGGCTACGACGGCCAGTACTCCTACCGGCTGGCCCGGGCGCCCCTCAGCGGGGCCGACCGGGTCGACGGCGTCGGCCTCGACCGGCCCGTCGACCGGGTGTCCCGCATCGGGTACCCGGCCCTGGCCTGGGTCGGGTCGCTGGGTGGCCAGCGGGGCCTGGTGCCCTGGTCGCTGATCGGCGTCAACGTGCTCGCCCTCGGCGCCATCGGAGCCCTGGCCGCCAGCCTGGCCCGCGACGCGGGCCGATCGTCGTGGTGGGGCCTGGTGCCCGCGGCGGCGCCCGGCCTGCTGGTGGCGCTGTCGCGCGACCTCACCGAGGTGGTCGCCGCCGCCGCCCTGCTGGGTGGGCTCGTCCTCCTCCGCCGCGGGCGGTTCGGCCCCGCTGCCGCCGTCCTCCTGTTCGCCGCCGTCTCGCGGGAGACGACGCTGGTGCTGCCGGCCGCCGTCGTGGCCGCTGCTCTCCTCCCCCACCTGCCCGCCCTCCCGGCCTCGCTCGAACGGGCCCGCCGGGCCCTCGTCGGCGATCGGCCCTCGGTGCCGCTGTGGGTGGGCCTCGCGCCCCTCGCCGGCTACGCCGCCTGGCGCACGTGGCTCTCGGTGGCGTGGGACGCGCCCCGCTCGTTCGGAGACCCCGGCGCCACCGTCAACGGCGTCACCGTCCCCTTCGTGCGGCCCCTGACCCAGGCCGTCCGCTTCCTGACCGGGGGCGACCCCGTCGACCAGGTCCAGCTCCTCCAGCTCGTGCTCGTCGGCCTGGCCGTCGCCCTGGTGGCGTGGGCGGCGTGGCGAGCCGAGGGGGTCGGCGCCCCCGAGCGGCTC
>DASVEC010000553.1:0-13594 GCA_036380755.1 Iamia sp.
GACGGCGATCCCGGTGTCGACGTCGGTGTCGTTGACGATCACGGTCGATGTGGCCGCGGGGGCAGCCTCGCCCGTGTCCAACACGGCCGAGGTCTCCTCGCTCTACGAGCTGGCCTCGACGGCCGGGAACAACACGGCCACCGATCCGACCGATGTGAACCACCGGCCCACGGCTGCGCCTCAGACGGTCTCGACCGCAGTGGGTGCACCGGTGACGATCACCCTCGCCGGGAACGACCCCGACGGTGACAGCCTCACCTTCGACGTGGCCTCGGCGCCGGCGAACGGTGGCGTCACCGGGACGGGCAGCGCCAAGCAGTACACGCCGAACCCCGGCTTCCAGGGCATCGACACCTTCACCTACACCGTGACCGACACGGGGACGCCGGGTCTGGTCTCGTCGGCCCACACGGTGACGGTCTACGTCGGCGTGTCCGAGCTGGTGGGTGTGGTGACCGACGAGGTCACCGGCCTTCCCATCGCCGGGGTCGAGGCCCGGCTCGTGAACATGGCCGACCCGCAGGCCGAGGTGCTGACGGCCACGGTGGTCACCGATGCCGCCGGCGCCTACGACTTCTCGTCGGCGTTCCCGGGCCAGGGCGGCGCGGTGCCGTTCGGGACCTATGGCATCCGGTTCGTCGATCCGTCGAACGATCACATCTCGGAGTGGTTCGACGGCGCGCCGACCTCGGCCACGGCCAACCTGTTCGATCTCGATGCCTCGGCGCTGAGCGTGACCAAGTCGGTCTCGCTGCGTCCGGGCGCCCGGGTCACCGGCACGGTGCGGTCCGAGGAGATGCCCAACGCTCCGATCGAGGGCCTGCAGGTCCGCCTGGTCAAGGTCGGTTCGTCGTCGGCCAGGACCACCAACTCGGGCGGCCAGTACGGCTTCGAGCTCCTCCAGCCCGGCACCTACCAGCTGTGGTTCCGCTCGCTCTCCACGGACGAGTGGATCTCGGAGTGGTACTCGAACTCGGCCACCCAGGCGTCGTCGGCGACGATCGAGGTGTCGGTCGGCGAGCAGGTCACGATCGACGAGCAGCTCACGCCGGTGGCGCCGCCGCCGCCCCCGGACTCGGGCTCGGTGACCGGGACGGTCGAGGATGCCGTCACCGGCGACCCGATCGCGGGGGTCCAGGTCCGGCTCTACCGGGCCCCGTACACGGGGTCGTCGTCGACGACCACCGATGCGAACGGGCAGTACTCGTTCACTCGGTTGCCCCCGGCGAGCTACAAGCTGTGGTTCCGGGACATGACCGGGACCCGGATCTCCGAGTACGGCGGTGACGCGTCGACGTTGGCCGAGGCCGACACGTTGTCGGTGGCGAACACCGGCCACATCGTCGATGCCGAGCTGGCGCCGAAGGTGACGACTCCGCCGCCGCCGGCCAACTCGGGGGTGGTGTCGGGGACAGTGACCGAGATCGACGGGTTCACCCCGATCGCCGGGATCAACGTGCGCCTGTACCCGGTCGGGGGTACGACCTCGAAGTCCAAGACCACCGATGCCAACGGGGGCTACTCCTTCACCGGTCTGGCGCCGGGGCAGTACCAGCTGGTGTTCCGGGACACGACCGGGACCTGGTTCAACGAGTGGCACCTGAACGCCGCGACCCAGGCCGCCTCGACGGCGGTGACGGTCACCAACGGCCAGACCACCGACGTCGACGCCAGCCTCACCCGCAAGTAGTCAGGTCGTCCGCCGGGCTGCCCACGCGCGCAGCCCGGCGGCGACGACCACCGCCCCGACGAGGCCCCCGACGGCGGGACGGAGCGTCCCGTCGCCCAGGCCGGTGAGCCGGGCGGTGGCGACACCGACGAGGAGCCCGATCGTCAGTCGGGCCGCGGCGTCGATCACCGAGCACCGGCCCGGCCACCGCGCCCCGGCGACCACCGGCGCCACGACCACGGGGGCGAGCAGCACCGTGCCCGGCCGGCCGCGGCCGCCGTCGAGGAGCGCCCAGGTGGTGAGCAGGCCGGCGAGGGCGGCGATCGCCGTCCACGCCGCGGCCGGCACCGGCGGGGCGATCGCGACGACCACCGTGCCGAGGGCCAGGACCAGGACGGCGAGGGCGACCACCTCGGTGTCGGGGAGAGCGGCGCCGGCGGCCACCACCCCCACCGTGACGAGCCCCAGCGCCTCGGCCGGCCGCCCGGGGTCCGTCGCCCGCAGGGCAACGGCCGCGACGATCCCGGCGACGACGGCGACGAGGACGAACCACACCGGGAGCTCGTCGAGCACCCGCCACGCCGCCGTGGCCCGGTCGAGGGTCATCGCCCGTCGTGCTCCATGTCCGGCCGACCGTAGGCCGCCGCCCCGACGGACGTCCCGATCTCCGGCTGACAGCACGGAACGTAGGGGCTGAGCCACGTTTCCTGGGGTTTTGGATGGTCCGATCGGCCCATATCCAGCCACGGGGGGTGGCGGCGGGACCGCTGAGGCCGTAAGGTCACGGCCAGAGGCGCAGGTGGGGATGCCCGCGCCGCACAACGATCCCAGGGGGGACAGCGATGACCGCACCAACGGTCCGCACCATGCCGACGTCGCAGCAGCGACGCGCACCACGTCTGGCCATGGTGGTGGCCCTCGTGGTCGCCACGCTCGGAGCCCTCGGCGCCAGCACCCTCACGTCGGCCCCGGTGGCCGCGATCACGCCCTCTGTCGACTTCTTCCGCGGTGAGACCCAGATGATCACCGCCGACCCGGCGCCCGGCGGTTCGCTCAACCAGCTGCGGGCCACGTTCGTGGTCCAGCACGATGCCGGGCTGACCGTCAACGGCATGCGCACGAACCGGGGCATCAACTCCGGTGGGTTCGGCGCCTGGGGCGGTGTCGGCGGTACCGTCCGCAAGATCGAGGGCACCAACGGGATCGCCTACAGCGTGGTCGAGGCTGCGTTCAGCCCGGGGACTGGCAACTGGCCCGACTTCACTTGCCCCCTCGTCGGCACTAGGACTCGGCACCGGTCGGGGACTGCCTCCATCCAGCTGCGCCTGTCCAACGGCGTCGAGCTGACCACCGGCTCCTGGGGCTACGCCACCGCATCGGAGAGCCAGTGCACCGGCACCGACGACTACCCGGTGGCCCACAACAACCACAACACGACCGTCAACGGGTCCATCGCCTCCAACGGCTCGTTCCACGTGGCGTACGAGTGTGACGACAACGACGCGAGCGGCGGCGGCGACAACTGCGACTACGCCAACCTGCGGGTGCGGCGCCTGAACGACGACCAGACCTTCGCGCTGACCTGCGTGTCCGGCATGGCCTGCAACAACACCGCCCCGACGGCCAACTTCAACGCCGACGACAACACCCGCCGCGACTTCGACATCAGCCACTCCTCGTCGTGGGGCACGCGGGGCCGCTTCGTGATCGAGGCCAACTTCTGCCAGGACGGGTCGTGTCGGTCGGCCGGATGGTCCTGGCTCGGCTCCTACGAGGTCAACGACGCGGCGCCGACCGTAAGCATCGGCGGCACTGCGACCCAGGCCGGCAGCAGCACGGTCAGCTCCTTCGCCCACCCGGCGACGAACGCGACGATCACGGCGACGGCCACCGTCTCCGGTGACGCCCAGGTGATCGACTGGGACCTGGACAACAACGGGAGCTTCGAGACCACCGAGGTCGGCACATCTGGCACTGGAGAGGCACGGACCCTCTCCGTCGCCCAGCGCACCCAGACCGTCGACCTCAACGGCCGAGGCGCCGGCACCGACTGCAGCGTGCGCGCCCGGGTCCGTGACAACGGTGCCGTGAGTACGGCGAGCTACTCGGCCAAGACGTCCGGCGTCCAGACCATCGCGTGCACGACCAACCGGCTCCCGACCGGTGCGTCCGACGACGTGCTGGCCCACCAGGGGACGCCGCTGCCCATCACTCTGGCGGCAGACGACGCCGACTCCGACCCGACGACCTGTGAGATCGTGACCGCTCCCACCAAGGGCGGGCTGAGCACTGGCACCAGCTGTGCCCGCACCTACACGGCGAACCTCCTGCCGGACTCCGCCGACTTCTTCACCTACCGGGTGAAGGACGACCACAACGGCACCAGCACCACCACCTACCGGGTGGACATCAGCATCGTGAACCAGGGACCCACGGCTGACGCCCAGGAGCTGGTGGTCTTCGCGGGCGAGCCGACCACGATCAACATGACCGGCTCGGATCCCGACCTCGACCCGCTGACCTGTGACGTGACGACGCAGCCCACCAAGGGCGTGCTCAGCGGCACCGGCTGCAGCCCGATCTACACGTCGAGCTCCAACGGTCCCAACCAGGGCGTCGGCGGTGTCGACTTCCTCGAGTACACCGTGTCGGACGGCATCGTCGACTCCGATCCGGCTCCTGTCGATCTGGTCCTTCGCAACCCGAACCTGTCCCTCACCAAGTCCCACAGCGGACGCTTCAACGTCGGCACCGGTACGGGCACCTACACCCTGACCGTCAGCAACTCGAACACGGCCCCGGCCTACGGCACGACCACGGTCACCGACACGCTCCCGGCGGGGATGACCTATCGGTCGTCCGACCCGGGCACCAGCGGGTTCACCTGCACGGGCACACCGGGCGTCTCGACGACGGTCTCCTGCAGCCGCTCCACACCGGCCATCCCCCGCAACTCGTCGGTGTCGTTCACCATCACGGTCGACGTCGCCACTTCGTCGGGTTCGACGGCAACCAACACGGCGTCGGTGACCAACCCCTACGAGCTGGCCACCACGGTCGCCAACAACTCCGCCAGCGATGCCACCGGGATCAACCGGCGACCCACGATCACCGACTCCACCGCCGCGACCGATGTGAACGTGCCGGTCTCGATCACCTTCGCCGGGAGCGACCCCGAGGGCGACCCGCTCACCTACGTCACCAACACCCCGGGCCACGGCACCGTGACCGGCACGGGCGCCACCCGGACGTACACGCCGGACACCGGCTTCCAGGGCATCGACACCTTCGCGGTCCAGGCCACCGACACCGGCACGCCCGGTCTGAGCGCCACGGCCACCGTCACCGTCTACGTCGGGGTTCGGCCCCTCAGCGGCACGGTCACCGATGAGCTCGACGGGAGCCCCATCGCGGGGGTCGAGGCCCGTCTCGTCGACCTGACCGATCGCGACGCCGAGGTCCTGGCCGGGACGGTCATCACCGATGCGCAGGGTCACTACGACTTCGTGTCCCTGTTCCCGCAGGGCGTGCCCAACGCCCCCTACGGCATCCGCTTCGTCGATCCCGGCCGGGACTACCTGCCGGAGTGGTACGACGACGGCGCCAGCTCGGCGACGGCGACGATCATCGATCTGTCGGCAGCACCGGGCCCCGTGGTCCGCGACGTCGAGCTCACCCCCGGCGGCCGCATCCAGGGCACCGTTCGATCGGAGGCGGCACCGCACGCTCCGATCGAGGGCATGCAGGTCCGCCTGATGAGGATCGGCGGCTCGGGATCATCGGCCATCACCACGAACAGCGGCGGGCTGTTCCGCTTCGATCTGCTGCGGCCCGGCACCTACCAGCTGTGGTTCCGTGACCTCGGCACTGACTTCATCTCCGAGTGGTACTCGAACTCGCCCACCCAGACGGGGTCGGCGACCGTCACGGTCACGACGGGCCAGCAGGTCGTCATCGACGAGCAGATCGAGCCCGTCGCACCGCCCCCGCCGCCGGACTCCGGCTCGATCACCGGCACGATCCGCTCCCGTGGTCCGGGCAACGCCCCGATCGCCGGCATCCAGGTGCGGATCTACCTCGAGCCCTACACCAAATCGTCCGCCGCGACCACCGACGCCAACGGCCAGTACAGCTTCACCCGCCTGCCCCCGGGCAACTGGAAGGTGTGGTTCCGCGACGTGACCGGCAACCAGTTCATCTCGCAGTACAACGGTGACGCATCGACGCTGAACGACAGCACGGCGATCCCGGTGGCCAACGACGGCCACGTGGTCGACGCCCAGCTGGCTCCGAAGGTGACGCCCGGAGTGGTCCTGCCGGCCGCGGTGGCGGGCACGGTGACCGAGCTCGACGGGGTCACCCCGATCGCCGGGCTGAACGTCCGCCTCTACCCGGTCGGGGGCACGACCTCGAAGGCCACCACCACCGGGGCCAACGGGACCTACGCCTTCAACGGCCTCGCGGCGGGCCAGTACCAGGTGGTCTTCCGGGACACGGGCCGGACCTGGATCAACGAGTGGAACCTCGACCAGCCCACCCAGGCGACGGCCGATCCGGTGACCGCCACCTCCGGTGTCACGACGACCGTCGACGCCCAGATCGCGCGGCGCTGACCGAACCGGGGTCGGGCGACTGCCCGATCCCGGTGGGTGGCGGCCTACAATCAGACGAACAGGTGTGGCCGGCGTTTCGGCGTCGGCGAGTCCAGGGGGGACCACGGCTTGGCCATTCGACGACGTACCGAGAAGAGCAGCGCGGCCGCCGGCGTGGTGCTGCCGTCCGGCGAGGGGGACGCACCCGCGTCCTCCGCCGTCGCCACGATCGAGGCCGAGCCGCCGGGCGATCGTGGCGAGCGTCCGCTGATCGGCTTCATCCTGGTGGAGCGGGGCGCCATCACCGGCGTGCAGCTGGAGGCGGCGCTGGCCAAGCAGGCCGACGGGCCCCGCAAGCGGCTGGGCGAGATCCTGGTGGACGCCGACGTCGTGCCCGCCGACGAGGTCACCGCCGCGCTGGCCGCGCAGTTCGGCCTGCCGATCGCCCACCCGAGCCGGGCTCGGTCCGACAGTGCCCTCGTCGCCCGTCTGGCGCGGGCGCAGGCGGACGAGCTCGACGCCCTTCCACTGAGCGTCGAGGCCGACGGTGTCGTGGTCGCCGTGGGCGACCCCACGGTGGCCGACCTGCGCGACGTCCTCGAGATGGTCTTCCCCGAGGGCGTCCGCCTCGCGCTGGCCCCCGTCGAGGAGCTCCAGGCCGCTCGGGACGAGGCCTACGAGGCGGCCGAGGGTCTCGGCGACATCATCCGGGCCTTCGAGGCCCGCTCGGGCACCTCCGCCTCCCCCGATGCCCTCACCGTCCACGTCGATGAGAACGCCCCGATCGTCCAGGTGGTCCAGCGCATCATCGAGAAGGCGGTCCACGACCGAGCCTCCGACGTGCACATCGAGCCGATGGAGGATCGGGTCCGGGTGCGGAACCGCATCGACGGGGCGCTGACCGAGGTCCTGTCGCTCCCGGCGGCGATGGCCCAGGCCCTCTCCAGCCGGGTCAAGATCATGGCCGGGCTGAACATCGTCGAGCGCCGCCGTCCTCAGGACGGCCAGATCGAGACGGCGATCGACGGACGCCCGCTCGACATCCGCGTGAGCACCGCCGGCACCGTGTTCGGCGAGAGCGTGGTGCTGCGGATCCTCGACCGGGCACGGGCGCTCTACGGCCTCGGCGACCTGGGCATGCGGCCCGAGGTCGAGGAGCGGTTCCGCCAGATCATCCAGTCGCCGTACGGGCTGGTCGTGTGTGCCGGCCCGACGGGCTCGGGCAAGACCACGACGCTGTACACCACCCTCCAGGCCGTGAAGAGCGACGAGATCAACGTCATGACCGTCGAGGACCCGGTCGAGTACGTCTTCCCCGACATCAACCAGATGTCGATCAACGAGGTCGCCGGGCTCACCTTCGCCTCGGGCCTCCGGGCCATCCTGCGCCAGGACCCCGACACGATCCTGGTCGGCGAGATCCGCGACGTGGAGACGGCTCGCATCGCCATCCAGGCGGCACTGACGGGGCACTTCGTGCTCTCGACCGTGCACGCCACCGATGCCGCCAGCGCCCTGCACCGCTTCGTCGACATGGGCATCGAGCCGTTCCTGCTGTCCTCGGCCCTCCTGGCCACCGTCGGCCAGCGCCTCGTGCGGCGGAGCTGCGAGGTGTGCGTGGCGCCGTACGACCCGTCGCCGGACGAGGTCGCCTACTTCGTGCGCGCCGGTGGGTCCACCGACGACCTCGGCGGGCTGCGGGCCGGACGGGGCTGCGCCTCGTGCTCGGGGACCGGCTACTACGGCCGGGTCGGCGTGTACGAGGTGCTGCGGATGACCGACGAGCTGCGGACGGGTCTGCTCGAGAACGTCCACGCCGACGCCATCCGTGAGGTGGCCGTCGCGGACGGCATGGTCCCGATGCAACGGCAGGCCATCGACCTGGTCCGGAGGGGTGAGACCACGATTGCTGAAGTGATGCGCACCGTCTACGTTGTGTGACGGTCGCTCGGGGAGATTCGACCTAGTACAGGGGGGTTCTGTGCCACAGTTCCGGTACAGCGCGATTGGAGTTGACGGCCATACCGTCAAGGGGATCACCGACGGCATGAGCGCGTCGGGGCTCGAGAACGACCTGCTCATGCGTGGGCTCACGGGCGTCAAGGTGCGCGAGCGCAAGTCGCTCAAGGACATCGAGATCACCAAGGAGCGGGTGCCACCGCAGGAGGTGATGCACCTCTCGCGGCAGCTGGCCGCGTTCGTCCGCACCGGGATCCCGCTGAGCGAGGCGATCCGCATCGTCGGCGAGGGCGTGAGGAACAAGCGCCTCCGGGCGATCGTGACCGAGATCGAGGAGGACCTCCACGCCGGGCATCCGTTCTCGGACGCGGTGGCCCGCCACGGCAACGTCTTCCCGCCCTACTACGTGAGCATCCTGCGCTCGGCCGAGCTCACCGGCCGCCTCGACCACGTCCTCGACCAGCTCTCGGCGTACATCGAGCGGGACCTCGATGCCCGGTCGAAGGTGAAATCGGCCCTGACGTACCCGGCGGTCATCCTCGGCATGTCGGTCGTGACCGTGCTCGTCATGGTGCTGTTCGTGCTGCCCCGGTTCGTCACCTTCTTCGACGACCTCGACGCCGAGCTGCCCCTCCCGACCCGGATGCTGCTCGGGTTCTCCGAGTTCGTCGGGAACTGGTGGTGGGCGATCCTGCTCGGCATCGTCGCTGTGGTCGCGGTCCAGCTGGTCATGGGGCGCACGGAGGGTGGTCGTCACCTGCGGAGTCGAGCCCTGCTGAGGCTGCCACTCATCGGTGACATCGTCGCCTTCGCCACCGTCGAGCGCTTCTGCCGGGTGATCGCCGCCATGATGAAGGCAGGCGTGCCCCTGCCCCAGGCCATGGCGTCGGCGATCGAGAGCTCCAACAACGCCGTGTTCGAGCGCGGCCTGGCGGAGGTCCGCGAGGCCATGATCCAGGGAGACGGGATCGCCCGGCCCATCGCCGCGACGGGGCTGTTCCCTACGGCGATGGTGCAGATGTTCCGGGTCGGCGAGGAGACCGGCACCCTCGACCAGCAGGCCGAGGGGGCCAGCGAGTTCTACTCGCGTGAGCTCGACTACAAGCTCAAGAAGCTCACGACCATCTTCGAGCCGGCGGCGATCCTCGCCATGGGCGCCATCGTCGGCTTCGTCGCCGTTGCCCTCGTGTCGGCCATGTACGGCATCTTCCAGGGAACAGACGAGCTCTGATCGGCATGAGACACGTCGGGGGGCGCACGCAGAGCAAGGGCCGGGAGGAGGCCGAGGCGGGGGAGACCCTCATCGAGATCCTCGTCACCCTCATCCTGATGGGCACCGCGGTCATCGGCATCCTGGCCGGGATCGCGTCGGTCCTGCACCTCTCCGACATCAACTCCCGCCGGACCCACGTCGGGAACACCGCCCAGACCTTCGCCGAGCAGATCAAGCAGCCGGTGCTGGACATGGTCTACAAGCCATGCGCCACCGTGCCCGTCAGCCCGACTGCGCCCGCCACCACCACTACCTATCCCCCCTTCTCCGGCACCCTTCCGGGCAGTGCCGGCACCTACACCGCTCGCGTCACCAACGTCGCCTACATCAACGTCATCTCGGCGAGCGGCGGCACCAACACGTGGACGAGCAGCTGCACGCCCACTGCGGCGGGCACGGACCGCGGCCTCCAGCGCCTGACCATCCAGGTCGAGGTGACCATCGGTGGCGGCACGACGACCGAGACGTTGTCGGTGGTCAAGCGGGACGCCCGGTGCAACGTCCAGTACTCGAGCCTGTACGTCAACACGAACCAGGGACCATGCTGAGGCACCACCACCCCCGGACCCGTCGATCGGCCCACCGTCTCGACCAGGGCATGACGTTGGTCGAGATCCTCGTCGCCGTCATCCTCCTCGGCGTCGTGATCGGGCCGCTCGCCCTCGGCATCGAGGTGAGCTTCCGCTCGACGGACACCGCCACCGCCACCCTCGACGCATCACTCGGACGCCAGCGGCTGGCCAGCACCTTCGCCGACGACGTGGCGTCGGTCGACGCGACCGGCGACAACACCAGCGCGCTGTCAGCCTGCGAGAGCACTCCCAGCGCCGGCGGGACGCTGATCCTGAACCTCAACTCGACCATCGTCGACCCGACCACCTCGAACCTCACCACCCGCCGCGTCAGCTACTGGGCGACCGGCTCGGGCCGGACCGTCGGCATGGTCCGCGCCGTGTGCGGCAACGTCGGGAACGGCGTCGCCACCGGTGCGGGCGAGGTCGTGGCCGAGGGCCTCGGCCGCGCCGGCCAGACGGCCGCGGGCGTGGTCACGCCGGGTCTCCCCGCCGGTGAGACGTGCGACGAGTTCCAGTGCGCCATCTCGGTGGACGGCAGCCGCTCGTTCGATCTGCGGGCCCAGCGACGAGTGTTCGGCGCCGGTGTCCCGCTCGAGGGGGGCCTCGTGTACAGCTCGAGCTACACGACGACGCCGCCCGCGGGCACCCTCGAGGCCCACTACAGCGTCACTGGTGCCCTGACCTACACCGAGCGGGAGTGGAAGGGCGTCCTGAGCCTGGGCTCGGGCCTCGACACCACGGGCTCGCTCACGGTGCAGTTCAAGATCCTCCAGGGCACCTCGAACATGTACTACAACCCGGCCGCCCCGGCGGGGGCGCGGTTCGTCAGCGCCACCGAGATCTGGTTCGACGCCATCGTGAGCCCGACGACGGGACGGTGGACCGTCAACATGCCCATGAGCGAGCTGACGCACGGCGGCGAGTACCGCGTGTGGACCCAGATCACCCGCCCGACGGGGATCAAGAACTACGGCGGCGCCACCGGCTTCCCCCTCTGGATCGACTGGAACCCGAGCGAGGTCGTCCTGGTCTCCAACGCCACGACGGGTCCGTGGGCCGGCAACGACACCACCAACACCGGCGTCGACGGGATCGATGCCGACCTGGCTCCGGAGCCGGTCGCGACGATCACCAGGGGCCTCCAGGTGGCCTCGACCACCGCACCGGGGTTCAACCGTCCAGAGGTCCTCGTGGTGAACAACGCCGCCGCCTTCGGCCCGACCACCATCACCGGCGCGACGACCCCGACGAACAGGACCATCGTCGGTGGTCTCGACCCCGTCACGCTCAAGCGTGTCGCGCCGGACCCGGCCACGGGTGCGGGGCTCACCAAGATCGTCGGCACGAACGGTGGCACCGCCGATCAGATCACGGGCCTGACGGTCAACGCCAACATCAACCTCCGGCTCCGCCAGCTCGGCGTGACCTCGGGGACCCCTGGCGCCACCCACACCTCGGCGTACGGCATCCGGGTGCTGGGCGCCGCGAAGGTGACCCTCGAGCAGAGCTCGGCCAAGGCGCAGAACGGTGTCGACGGCGTCGATGGGCCCGCCGGCACCTCGAGGCTGAACGGGTGCAACGGGCCGGGGGGCAACGCCAACACGACCAGCACGAACCAGAAGGCCTTCACCCCCGCCGCGTCCAACTCCGACTCGTGCACCATCGGGGCGACTGATCCTCGGGTCGGCGGAAAGGGTGGCGCCGGCGGCAGCGGCGGCTTCGCCGGGCTCGGCGGGAGCAGCGGAGCGTCGGGGACCTACGGCGGCGAGACGACGTCGGGCGCGGCGCCCGGTGGCGGTGGTCCCAAGGGCTGCGACCCCAACCCCGGCCTGCCCGGCCACGGCGGCTTGAGCGCGGCGGGCGGGACGGCGGGCAGCAAGGCCGGCGCCCCGACGATCAACACGACCTGGACGCCAGGCACCGGTTCCACGGCCGGCGGAACCGGCATCCCCGGGTGGGGCGGTGGCGGCAGCGGTGGCGGCGGTGGCAACACCTGCTTCGTCGCCTCCGGTGCCTCGGGCGCGCGTGGCGGCGTCGGCGGTCAGCCCGGCACCGGTGGCGGCGCCGGCACGAGCGGTGGCAGCTCGTTCGGCATCTACGTGTTCGGGACTGGCTCGAAGGTGACGCTCGCGGCCACCGCGCGGGCCGAGGCCGGCGCCGGTGGCAAGGGTGGCAAGGGTGGCAACGGCGGCGCCGGCGGGGGCGGAGGTCAGGGCGGCCCCGGCACCTACAACGGCATCGTCGGCGAGGACAGCGCCGGTGGTGGTGGCGGCAGTGGCGGGGGCGGGGGTGGTGGCGGTGGAGGTGGCGCGGCGGGTTGGTCGGTCGCGGTCTACGCCCCGACTGCTGCGTCGGCCGATGTCACCGCCGCACCGACCCTGGTGAAGGCGGCCGTCCTTCCCGCCGGTGGTGCCGGCGGCCAGGCGGCGAGCCTCGTGCTCCCCGGCGCCCCGGTGGCGGGGAACGGCGGACCGGGCGGGGCCGGCGGTCCCGGCGTGAACCAGGCGACCACGGTGTTCTTCTGGACGATCCGCAGCACGGCCAACGTGGGCTTCGACGGTGCCCTCGGCAACCCTGGCGCGGACGGCCAGTCGGGTGACAACGGCCAGTGGTGCAAGTCCCTGATCGGAGGCACCTGTGCGCCCTAGCCCTCGTCTCTCCCGCCCGTCTTCGCCCCGATCCCGCGACCCCGAGGCCGGCGCATCGATCCTGCTGGCCCTGGTCCTGATCTTCGTGATCTTCGGGATCCTCACCGCCGTGCTGAGCTTCGCCTTCGCCGCGGCGCGGACGACCCACCTCTACGACCGCGACCGCGCCCTCCACTTCCACGCCGACGCCGCCCTCGAGCTGGCGGTGGTCATGGTCCGCAACAACTACCAGCTGGGTGAGATGTCGCCCACTGCCCCAGCCTGCTTGTCGAAGTATGCGATCGCCGGGACGTCGTCGTCGCCCACCGACCCCAAGAAGCTCTTCGTGGCCGGCTCCTCGCTGAACGTCGAGTGCTCGGTGACGCCCGGGGTGGTCAACTCCGGCCTCGAAGACCCCGGCACCGGGCGCCAGCGACCCCGCGACGTCACCTTCACCGTGATCTGCTTCTGGGACAGTCTGACGCCGACTGACAAGGCGTTGGACTGCAACGACAGCAACAACGACCGGATGGTGCTGGCCACGGCTCGGGTGCGCTATGAGGTCGACCCCGGCTACTCGCTGCCCCTGCAGTCGGCGCGCGTGCCCAAGATCGTCTCGTGGCAGGTCTACAAGTGACCGGACCGAGAAGAATGAGCCGAACGGCTCACAGACACCCAGCGAACCACACCGTAGGCTCGCAAAGTTGGCCACGACTGGGACGTGGTCGCCACCCAACACCCCCGAGTTCCGTTCGGGGCCGATCCCTAGGGGGGACACCGCAATGCTGACGATCCGTCACGCTCGCGCTCGCGAGGACTGGAACGACAAGAACCTGGGTCAGAAGGGCTTCACCCTCGTGGAGCTCCTCGTCGTGATCATCATCCTCGGCATCCTCGCC
>DASVEC010000554.1:0-5450 GCA_036380755.1 Iamia sp.
TGATCTGGTCGACGCCCTTGGTGACGGAGTAGCTGTCCCAGTAGGGACCGCCGCAGTTGGCGCAGCTCCCCATCGAGATCACGTACTTGGGGTCGGGCATCTGCTCGTACAGGCGGCGGACGGCCGGGGCCATCTTGTCGGTGACCGTGCCGGACACGACGACGAGGTCGGCCTGGCGGGGCGAGGCGGGGAACGGGATGACGCCGAGCCGCATCACGTCGAAGCGGGGGGAGGCGAAGGCCGCACCCATCTCGATGGCGCAGCAGGCCAGCCCCCACTGGTACACCCAGAGGGAGTACTTGCGGGAGATGTTGAGGAGCGCCGTCAGGGGCTTGGGCGACTTGCCGCTCTCGATGAGCCCCATCAGCGAGCCGACACGATGGTGTGGATCAGATCCATCTCAAGACCTTCTTGCGCCAGGCGTAGAGCAGGCCCAGGGCCAGCACCGCGATGAAGACGGACATCTCGACGACGCCGAACGTGCCGTAGGCCTCCAGCCGGGTGGCCCACGGGAAGATGAACACGGCTTCGACGTCGAACATCACGAAGAGGAGGGCGAAGATGTAGTAGCGGATCTCCGCCTGCGTCCAGCCCTCGCCCACCGGATCGACGCCACTCTCGTAGGCGATCAGCTTCTCGGGACGGGGCCGCTTGGGGCGCAGGAACGAGCCCAGCCCCAGCACCGCACCCACCAGCCCGACCGCGACGCATCCGAAGATGAACACGGTGAGGTAGGAGCGGAGGAGTTCCGACACGACCGGGAATCTAGTGAGCCCCTTCACGATGGGCCAAAGGGGGCCGGGATCCCCCCTCGCCCCGTTCCGGACCCCTCGTCACCCCCTGCCGTCCGGGCCCGCCGCGACCACCCCCACCAGGAAGATCTTCTGGGTGTGGGGCGTCGCGCAATCGCGACGAGGGTCACCAAGAAGGTGCGCCGTCGGGTTCTCGGTGGCCACGGTCGCGCTTTCGCGACCAGGGTCACCAAGAAGCCAGCGGACGGCCCGGGCACCAACGAGGGCTCTCTCCTCGCTGTCACACCCTGCCCGCATGATTGGCGCCATGGACACCGACACCCGCTCCACCATCGCCTCGCTCGCCTCCCGCCAGATGGGTCTGATCACCCGTGACCAGATGCTCCGGGCCGGGGTCTCCCGCTCCGCCATCTGGCGACAGAGCCGGGCGGGGCACCTCCTCCCCGCCGGCCGCACCACCTTCCGCCTCCCTGCGGTGGCTCGCTCACCGGACGCCGACGTCCTGGCCGCCTGTCTGGACCACGACGGCGTCGCCTCGCATCGCACCGCGGCGTGGCTGCACGGCCTTCGGGAGCGCCCGCCCGATGTCGAGGTCACGGTGCCCCGCATGGGCCGCAGGTGGCCCTCCCCCATCGCGCCCACGGGTGTGGTCGTCCACAGCTCGACCGACCTCCCGGTCGGCGACATCATCCTGGTGCGGGACATCCCGACCACCACCGTGGCGCGCACACTGCTCGGGCTGGGTGCGCTGGTGCCTCGCCACATCGCCCAGGAGGAGCTGGCCGAGATCATGGCCGAGGCGTGCGAGCGGGGGCCGGCGTCGGAGCGGTGGCTGTTCTGGCTGCTCGAGCGGCGGCGGATCCAGGGCCGCGCCGGTGTCATCGCGTTCGAGGAGGCGTTGGCGGCGCGGGTGCGGCTGGGACCGACCGAGAGCTGGCTCGAGCGGGAGACGCTGCGGATCATCGAGGAGGCCGGGCTGCCCCTCCCCCGGGTCCAGCGCCGGGTCGAGCGGAGGGGACGCTTCGTCGGGCGGGTCGACCTCCGCTACGACCGACGGCCGGTCGTCATCGAGGCCCTCGGGTACGCCCACCACCGCAGCCGAGCCGATCTGGAGCGGGACACCCGGCGGGCCAACGCCCTCCAGCTGGCCGGCAACCAGGTCCTGCAGTTCTCCTACGACCAGGTGGTGCGCGATCCGACGTCGGTCACCGCTGACATCGCCGAGGCCCTGGGCATCCGCCTCGCGGTGGCGGCCTGACCTCAGCGGGCGAGCCAGGTGTCGGCGGCGGCGAACTCCTCGCGGACCTGGGCCTCGATCTGGGGGCGCAGGGCCTTGGCGATGCGATCGCCGACCATGGGCACCTTGACCTTCACGTCCAGCTCGATCACGTAGGTGCAGGCCTCCTCGCCGTCGGGGACGACCGAGGTGGTGCCACGGGTCTCGGCCGGGACGCCCTTGATGTCGACCTCGTAGCTCCCGGCGAGGGTGCCGTCGTCGGCACGGGTCCAGTGGTCGACCGAGGTGACCGTGTTGGTGGGCTGGAGGAAGCGGGCGGCGATCGCCGGGACGTCCATGTCGACCTGGCGGCGCAGGGTCAGGTCGAGGGACCCCTCCGTCACCGAGGACGAGACGACCTCGATGTCCCGGTGTCCCATCCCGGCGAACTTGGCCACGTGGGCGTCCGGGTCGCGGAGCATGGCCCACACCTCGGCGACCGGGCGTTCGATGCGGTGCTCGAGGGTGAGCTTCACCGAGGGCTCAGCCGCCGGGGGTGCTCTCGGCGGTGCCGGTGTCGGCCTGGCCGCCGGTGGGGACCTCGGCGATGAGGTCGGGGGTGGCGTCCCGGGCGGTCTTGGTGAGGGGATCGGGCACGATGCCGAGCCCGACGGTGGCCACCAGGGCGAGGGCGATGGTGAGCTTGGCCATCAGCGGGACCTGGATGCGCCGGACCGGCTCGGTCGCGGGCTCGTCGGAGGCGGCGTCGTCGCCGGCGTACATGGACAGCACGATCCGCAGGTAGAGGAAGGCGGAGATGACGGCGGTGAGCATCGCCACCAGGCCCAGCCAGAACGACCCGGCCTCGACCACGGCGTCGACGGCGTAGAACTTGGCCAGGAACCCCGACGTCAGCGGTGTGCCCGCCTGGGCCAGCAGGAAGACGGTGAGGGCGAAGGCCAGCAGCGGCTCGCGGCGCGACAGCCCGGCGTAGTCGTCGAGCGAGTGGTGGGCATCGCCCCGCCGGCCGACGACGGTGATGACGCCGAAGGTGCCACCGACCATCACCGTGTAGGAGGCGAGGTAGAAGAGCACGGCCGACACGCCCTCGAGGGTGCCGGTGGCGACGGCGATGAGCATGAAGCCGGCGTGGTTGATCGACGAGTACGCCATCATCCGCTTGACGTCGGTCTGCACCACGGCGAGCACGGCGCCCACCAGGAGGCTGGCCACGGCCAGGGCGTAGACGATCGGCTGCCAGTCGAGGCGGTGGGTCTCGAGGGTGACGACCAGGACCCGGAGCATCCCGGCGAAGCCGGCCGCCTTCACCGCGGTGGCCATGAACGACACGACGGGCGAGGGCGAGCCCTGGTACACGTCGGGCGTCCACAGGTGGAAGGGGGCGGCGGCCACCTTGAAGCCGAAGCCCACCAGCATCAGACCGATGCCGGCCAGGAGCAGGCCCTCGTCGGTGAGCCGGTTCTCGGCCAGGAAGTCGGCGACCCGGGCCATGTTGGTCGATCCGGTGGCGCCGTAGATCAGGGCGATGCCGTAGAGGAAGAAGGCCGACGAGAACCCACCGAGCACGAAGTACTTGAGGGCGGCCTCGCCCGAGCGCAGCCGCCGGCGGTGGAGGCCGGCCAGCACGTAGGCGGCGATCGACAGGATCTCGAGCCCGAGGAACAGGACGATCAGGTCGCCGGCCGAGGCCATGATGATGCCGCCGGTGGCCGAGACGATGTAGAGGATGTACGCCTCGGGGCCGTCGAGGTCCTCCCGGCGCATGTAGCCGTCGGTCAGCAGGGCGGCGATGATCACGCCCACGGCGATGACCACGATGAGGAACAGCGAGAAGCCGTCGACGGCGTAGGCACCGGCCACCGCGGTGCGGTTGCCGCTCTCGGGCAGGTCGCGCCACAGCAGGACGGCGGCCACGATGGTGCCGAGGGCGATGGCGACGGTGATCAGCGCGCCCCAGGCGATCCGCTGCTTGCGGGGCAGGAGACCGCCCAGCAGGAGCATGACGATGGTCCCGCCGACCATGACGAGGAGCGGCGACAGGGCGCTCCAGACGATGGGCGGGGTGGCGAGGCGGCCCGCCTCGGCCTGGGCCAGCACGAGCGCGCTCATCGGTGCACCATCGGATTGGGGACCACATGCAGCCGGTTCGCGGCGACCGTGCACCGATGAGCGCCGCCGGCTCCACTCGCTGCGCTCGCTCCGCCGCCGGAGAGCCCGTCCTGTCTGGTTCGCTCGCTGCGCTCGCTCATCCCTCCCCCTCCTCGGCTCCGTGGCCGCCTTCCTCGGACTCGCGGTGCTCGGCCTCGGTGTAGGTCGACTCCCGGGCCTCGCGGCCGGTCTTGTCGACATCCGGCTCGGTGAAGTCGCTGTGCTCCTCGACGTGGGCGACGAGCGCCTTCACCGACGGCTCGACCCGCTCGAGGAACGGCTTGGGGTAGACGCCCAGGAAGACGATCAGCCCGATCAACGGGGCCATGACCGCGCCCTCGCGCCAGCTCAGCTCGGCGAAGCCCTTGTTGTCCTCGTCGGGCTCGCCGTGGAAGGTCCGCTGGTAGGCCCACAGCAGGTAGAGGGCGGCGAGGATCACGCCCGAGGCAGCCACCACCGACCACCAGCGGGCCGAGGTGAACGAGCCCAGCAGGATCAGGAACTCACCCACGAAGCCGTTGAGCCCGGGCAGGCCGATCGACGACAGCATCACCACGGTGAACACGGCGGCGAAGATCGGTGCCACCTTCTGGAGCCCGTTGAGCTGGGCGATCTCCCGGGTGTGGCGCCGGTCGGAGATCCACCCGACCAGCAGGAACAGGGCACCGGTCGAGATGCCGTGGTTCACCATCTGGAGCACCGAGCCCTCGAGGCCCTGCGTGGTCAGCGAGAAGGTGCCGAGCACGATGAAGCCGAGGTGGGCCACCGAGGAGTAGGCGACCAGCCGCTTGAGGTCCTTCTGCATCGTCGCCACCACGGCGCCGTAGATGATGCCGATGGTGCCGAGGGTGATCATCACCGGGGCGAACCAGGCCGCCGCCTCGGGGAACAGGAAGAGCCCGAAGCGCAGGAAGCCGTAGGTACCCAGCTTCAGCATGACGCCGGCCAGGATCACCGAGCCGGCCGTGGGAGCCTGGGTGTGGGCGTCGGGCAGCCAGGTGTGGAGCGGCCAGACCGGCACCTTGATGGCGAAGGCGATGGCGAAGGCGAGGAACAGCCAACGGGCGCTGTTCGTGGCGATCGACTGGTCCTGGGCGATCTGCACCAGGTCGAAGGTGATGTCGCCGCCCGACTCCTGGGCGTGGAGGACGGCGGTGGCGATGAGCCCGACGAGCATGAAGGCCGAGCCGAACATCGTGTACAGGAAGAACTTCATCGCCGCGTAGCGCCGCTCGGCGTAGCCCCACCCGCTGATGAGGAAGTACATCGGCACCAGCACGATCTCGAACATCACGAAGAAGACGAAGAGGTCG
>DASVEC010000555.1:0-18541 GCA_036380755.1 Iamia sp.
CGAAAGGGGCTCCCCATGGACGTGCAGGGGCACTGCGACGACCGCTTCGCCGAGGTCGCCGAGCAGCTGGAGAGGAACCTGGCCGAGCGGGGCGAGGTCGGCGCCTCGGTGGCGGTCACCGTCGCCGGGGAGACCGTCGTCGACCTGTGGGGTGGCCACGCCGACGCCGACCGCCAGCGGCCGTGGGAGAAGGACACGCTCTGCGTGGCCATGTCGTCGACCAAGGGGGCGACCGCCCTCCTCGCCCATCTCCTGATCAGCACCGGTGAGCTGGACCTCGACGCGCCGGTGGCGTCGGTCTGGCCCGAGTTCGCGGCGGCCGGCAAGGAGGACGTGCTCGTCCGCCACCTGCTCAACCACCAGGCCGGCCTGCCGGCGCTGCGGGAGCCGGTGCCGGCCGGCGGGTTCTACGACTGGGACGACGTGACCGCCCGGCTGGCGGCCGAGGCGCCGTTCTGGGCGCCGGGCACGCGCCACGGCTACCACGCCCTCACGTTCGGCTTCCTCGTGGGGGAGGTCGTGCGCCGGGTGACCGGCCAGCCGATCGGCGAGTGGCTCGCCGCCGAGGTGGCGCGGCCGCTCGACCTCGACCTGTGGATCGGGCTGCCCGACACCGAGCACGAGCGCGTGGCGACGCTGCTGCCGCCCGCACCGCCCGGCCCGGGCGACGCCATCCCCGCCTTCTACATGGAGGCGATGACCGACCCGGCGTCGATCCCGGCCCTGGTCCTGGGCAACACCGGCGGCTACCTCCAGCCCGGCGACTGGGACTCGCCCGCCGCCCTCCGCGCCGCCCTGCCCGCCTCCGGCGGCGTCATGAACGCCCGCTCGCTGGCCGGGCTCTACCGGGCCATCGTCCACGACCGGCGCATCGGCCGCTACGAGCTGGGGCCCGCCGACCTGGTCCGCATGGGGGCGGTCGAGTCGGCGGTCGGCGCCGACTCCGTCCTGCACGGTCCCGGGCGCTGGACCCTCGGCTACCACAAGGCCGGCGCCACCCCCCGCGGCGTGGAGCCACCGCTGCGGGTGGCGCTGAGCGAGGAGGCCTTCGGCCACACCGGCAACGGCGGGTCGATCGGCTTCGCCGACCCCGGCTGCGCCCTGTCGTTCGCCTACGTGATGAACCAGATGCAGGCCGACATGGGCCTGGCCCCGACGGGCCAGTCGCTCGTCGACGCCACCTACCGGGCGCTCGGCTACGAGCCGGCCGACGCCCGCTGGGTGCGGTAGTCGTGGCCCGCCTCGAGCTCTCCATCCAGGTCGACGAGGCCGCCGGCGGGGCCGCGATCGACGGGGATCGGGCGCTGCCGGTCGTCGGCACCGTCCGGGGCGAGGAGGGCGACGCCGTCCCCTTCGTGGGCTGGGTCGAGCTGGTGGCGCTGCTCCAGCGGGCGGTGTCGTGATGCTGCGCACCGACGGCCTGACCGTCCGCTACGGCGGCGTGGTCGCCGTCGACGCCGTCACCCTCGACGTCGGGCCGGGCGAGCTGGTGGGCCTCATCGGGCCCAACGGCGCCGGCAAGACCACCTTCATCGACGCCGTCACCGGCTTCGTGGACAGCGCCGGGTCGGTGCGCCTCGACGGGGTGCCGCTCGACGGGCTGCCGCCGCACCGGCGCGTGGCCCGGGGCCTGACCCGCAGCTTCCAGCAGGTCGAGCTGTTCGACGACCTCGACGTGGCCGGCAACCTCCAGGTCGCGGCGGATGCCCGCCCGTGGTGGGCCCCGGTCGCCGACCTCGTCCGGCCGGGCCGGCCCCACCCGCACCCCGCCCTCGACCGCGCCGTCGCCCTGCTCGGCGTGCACCATCTGCTCGACCGGGCCGTGACCGAGCTGTCCGAGGGCGAGCGCAAGCTGGTCGGCATCGCCCGGGCGCTGGCCACCGGGCCGCGGGTGCTGCTGCTCGACGAGCCGGCCGCCGGTCTCGACACCGGCGAGAGCGAGGCCCTCGGCGTCCGGCTCCGGGCGATCGCCGACGCCGGCGTCGCCGTGCTCCTGGTCGACCACGACATGGGCCTGGTGATGGGCGTGTGCGAGCGCATCCACGTACTTGACGGCGGCGCCCTCGTCGCCAGCGGGACCCCGGACGCGATCCGGGCCGACGAGCGCGTCGTGACCGCCTACCTGGGCGCGACCGCCGGAGGCGCGTCGTGAGCCCGGTGCTCGAGGTCGAGGGCCTGACGGCCGGCTACGGCCGCAGCGCCGTCGTCCGGGATCTGTCGCTGCGGGTCGAACCGGGCGAGGTGGTCGCCCTCCTCGGGCCCAACGGGGCCGGCAAGACGACCACGCTCCTCACCCTGGCCGGGCTGCTGCCGCCGCTGGCCGGCGAGGTGCGTCTCGACGGCCGCCGCATCGACGTCCGGGCCCCGCACCGCAACGCCCGCCGGGGCCTGGGCCTCGTCACCGAGGACCGCTCGCTGTTCCCGGGCCTGACCGTGGCCGAGAACCTGCGGCTGGGCGCCGCCGACCGGCGGGCCTGGCCCGAGGTCGCGCCCTGGTTCCCGGCGCTGGCCGACCTCCTCGACCGCCGGGCCGGGCTCCTCTCGGGCGGCGAGCAGCAGGTCCTGGCCCTGGCCCGGGCGCTGGTCCGGCGGCCTCGCGTGCTGCTGATCGACGAGATGAGCCTGGGCCTGGCGCCCGTCGTGCTCGAGCGCCTGGTGCCGGTCGTCCGGGCCATGGCCGACGAGATGGGCCTCGGTGTGGTGCTCGTCGAGCAGCACGTCCCGGTGGCGCTGCAGGTGGCCGACCGGGCCCTCGTCCTGCGCCGGGGCCGGGTCGTGGCCGAGGGCCCCGCCGCCGCCCTCGCCGACGACGCCGCCCTCCTCCAGTCCAGCTACCTCGGCTGAACCCCGCCGTTCTGGCCACCCTGATCCCCCTCCTGGGGGGACCAGGGTGGCCAGAAGCGTCAGGTGCGCTGGCGCCAGGCGTTGCGGTAGGTGACGTCGGTGACGGGGCGGCGGGGGGCGGGCTTGAAGTCGTCGCCGACGGTGTGGGCCACCGGGACGAGGGCGCACTGGGTGACGGTGGCGGGGATGCCCAGCAGCTCGGCCGCGGCGGCCTCCTCGTGCAGGTGGAGGGTGGTGTAGGCCGAGCCCAGGCCCCGGCTGCGGAGGGCGAGCATGAAGCTCCAGGTGGCCGGCAGGATCGAGCCGTAGAAGCCGGCGGTGTCGGCCGTCGAGGCCCCGTCGGGCAGCCGGGTGAGCAGGCACGGGATCACCAGCACGGGGACCTCGTGGAGGTGCTCGGCCAGGTGGTCCGACGAGCGCAGGATGGCGCTGTCGTCATCGCCCCCGGCGTCGCGCACGGCCTGCTTCTGGGCCGCGATGTAGGGGCCGTAGGCGCGGCGGTAGATCTCGGCCAGACCGGCCCGCACGTCGGGGTCGTCGACGACCAGCCACCGCCAGGGCTGGCTGTTCCCGCCCGATGGCGCCTGGGTGGCGATCTGGAGGCACTCGAGCACGACCTCGCGGTCGACCGGGCGGCTCAGATCGAGGCGCTTGCGGACCGCTCGGGTCGTGGTGAGGAGGCGGTCGGTGTGGGCGAGGTCGAACATGCGGGTCGGGCTCCTGGGGTGGGGGAGGAGGCGGCGGCGAGGGCGCGGACCCGGCCGGCGATGCCGCCGGGGTTGAGGACGGCGGTGGCCACCAGCAGGAGGCCGGAGACGAGGAGGTAGTCGTCGCCCAGGCCGAGGGCCCGGTCGAGCACGACGTAGCCGATGCCCAGCGGCGCCAGGGTCCCGGCCACGAGGGCCCCGTTCACGCTGGTGATGCCGCCGAGGTAGGCGAAGGCGAGGAGGGCCAGGCCGGTCGTCACCGTGAAGGAGTCGGCCGAGAGCTGGCCCCGGCTGTAGCCGAGCAGCGCCCCGCCCAGACCGGCCAGGAAGGACGACAGGCCGAAGGCGACGAGCTTGGCCCGGGCCACGTCGATCCCCAGCGAGGCGGCGGCCCGCTCGTTCGAGCGCACCGCCAGCAGTGCCCGGCCGGTCCCGCTCCGGCTCAGGTTGGCGACGGCCAGGGCGGCGAGGACGAGCACCGTCAGCACCAGCAGGCCGAAGGGCCAGCGGGCGATCGTCGATGCGTCGCGCACACCGAGGTCGACGCCGAACAGCGAGGGGTCGGGGATGGGGTTGCCGCGGGGCGGCGACAGCTCGGGGTTGCGGAAGACGAGGTGCTCGATGGCGACCGCCGCCGCCAGCGTGACCACGGCCAGCTGCACGCCCCGGACCCGCAGGGCGGGGATGGCCACGAGCAGGCCCAGCCCGGTCGAGACGAGGGCGGCGGCCAGGAGCGACACCGGGAAGGGGAGGCCGGTGCCGATCTTGGACAGGGCGAACCCGGACGCGCCGGCGAAGGCCGCTTGGGCCAGGGAGATCTGGCCGACCAGCCCGGTCACCACCACCAGCGAGAGGGCGATGACGGCGGCGATCATCGAGCTGATGACGCCGAAGCGGTAGCTGCCCTCCGTCAGCAGGACGGCGGCGATCCCGGCCGCCACCATCAGGGCCACCGGCAGCGGCCGGGGGCGGAGGCGGGGCACGGCCGGGAGGGCATCGACGGCGAGGGCACCCCGGCGGGGCAGCCGGTCGCCGACGAGGAAGAGGGCGACGACGATCACCAGCAGCGGCACCGTCTGGCCCACGCCGACGGTGGCCCATCCCGGCCACCATGCCTCGGACGACAGGTTGGTGATCTCCGACTGGAGGGCGCCGAGGGCCAACCCGGCCCCGCCGGCGACGCCGATCGACGTCAGCCGGCCGACGAGGGCGCAGGCCAGCGCCGGCACGACGTACAGCGTCCACGTGATCGGCTCGAGCCCGACGGCCGGGGCCACCAGCATGGCGACCAGGGCACCGACGGAGGCGCCCAGCACCCAGGTCAGGGCGGCCAGACGGCCCGGGTCGTAGCCCAGCAGGACCGCCCCGCGCTCGCTCTGGGCCGCCGCCCGCGTGGCCAGGCCGGTCCGGGTGAAGCGACCGATCGCCCACAGGGCGACGGCGAGGGCGACGACGACGCCGGTGAACCAGAGGCGGTCCTCGGAGAACCGCAGCGACCCGACCTCGACGGTGCTCGTGCGGAACGTCGGCGGCACCGACACCCGCTCGGTCCCGAACCGCAGCACCACCAGGGCCTGGAGGACGATCGTGACCCCGACCGAGGCCACCACCCGGCCCAGCGGCGGGGCGGCGCGCAACGGCCGGAACACGACGACGTGCAGCACGAGGGCCAGGGCCACGGCCGACGCCAGGCCGACCGCCAGGGCCGGCCCGACGGCCAGCCGTCCGCCGAGGGCGAGGCGCCCGACGGGCAGCACCAGGTCGCCGGTGGTCCGCAGCTCGGCGAAGACGAACGCCGGCCACATGGCCATCGCCCCCTGGGCGATGTTGATGACCCCCGTGCCCCGGTAGGTCGTGACCACGGCCATCGCCAGGCCGGCGTAGGCGGCGCCGGCGCCCAGCCCGACGATGAGGAACAGGAGGTGCTCGTCCACGGCCGTCGCTCAGACGAGGCCGGTCACGTCGACGAACTCGTCGGTCGTGGCCTTCAGGGCCCCGTCCTCGTCGAACTGGAAGAACAGCAGCCCGGAGGCGCAGGCCGAGTTTCCGGCGAGGACGGTGTGATCGCAGGTGATCTCGGGGCCGGCGAAGCTGTCGAGGCCCTTGGTCGCCCGGAGGGCCTCGGTGACGGCGGCGCCGTCGATGACGCCCTCGACGTCGGCGAGCACCCGCTGGAGGGTGATGAGGTCGGCGAAGGCGATGAGGGCGTTGCCGGCCACCAGGTCCTCGTGACCGGCGGCCTCCATGACGGCGGCGTACTCCCGCAGCTCCTCCTGCTTGGCCGCCGGGGCGGCCTCGATGTCACCCGGCTTCCAGTGGTCGGCGTCGGTGTCGACCCCGACGGCCGCGGCGCCGATGTCGGCGTGGAGCCCGACGCAGGAGGCGGCCAGGATGCGGCCCTCGAAGCCGCCGTCGCGCAGGGCCGTCGTGAGATCGGCGCACTGGGCGTCGGTGGCGGCGAGGGCGCCGCTCACGTCGGGCGCCTCCGACACCGCGGTGGTGGCCAGCACGGCCCAGTTGGGGTTGGCGGCGTCGTAGTAGACGGTCTGGTAGTCGACGCCGAGCTCGGCGGCCGTGGGCACCAGCACGCCGTCGGTGAACGACCGGCTGGTGGCGTCGTCGGGGAAGAACCACAGGACCGACTCGGCCCCCTCGTCGGCGTAGTACTTGAGGGCGGCGGCGCCGTAGGAGATGGCGGCGGAGCCGAAGTAGAAGGAGTTCTCGTCGAACATGCGGGCGGGGCCGAACTGCACGTGGCCGATCATCGGGATGCCGGCGTCGGCCAGCAGGGGCAGGAGGGCGTCGGCGCCGAGGTCGGTGCCCTCCATGACGGCGGCGACGTCGGCCTCGATGAGCTGGTTGGCGCAGTCGATCGAGCTCTCGGGCGACCCGTCGGTGGCGCAGCGGACCACCTCGAGCGGGCGGCCGGCGATGCCGCCCAGCTGCTCGTTGATGTACTCCTCGGCCACCTCGTTGCCGATGCGCAGCTCCGGCACCGAGAACGAGCCGCCCTCGTTGTTGACGAAGCCGATCTTGAGCGGGTCGCCGCTCGGGGCCGGGACGGCGACCGACGTGCTGCCGCCCTCGACCGCCTCGGGGGTCGCCCCTCCGGCGGTCGGAGTGTCCTCGGCGCAGGCCGACGCCGCGCTGGCCAGGGCCAGCAGCAGGACGGTGCAGAGGGATGGGAACCGGGCCGCTCGTCGCATCGGGAATGCCCCCTTGGCAGCGGCCCACCACGACCATCGCGGTGGGCGTCCCCGCAGCGTCCGCCGACCGGCCCCTCGGCGGTAGTAGGTGGCGCCCTACACCCCCGGTCGAGCCCCGGTCGGTGGCGTCACCGGAGCTCGTGGAGCTCGTAGGTGAGGGTCGAGCCGTCGAGGGTGCCCTTGGCCACGGCCTGGATCCGGTTCAGCCAGCCGTACCGCTCGTCGCCGGTGTCGAACCGGGGCGTGGCGTAGATCGGCGCACCGGGCACCGTGGTGTCGACCCGGCCGGAGTAGTGGATCAGCACGATGGCCCCGTCGTGGGTCTCGACCAGCATGCGGACGTCGAGCGAGCCGGTGCCGTCGGGACCGACCACCATCCAGTCGGCCCCCGACCGCCCGACCAGGCGGCCCCGCAGCCGGTCGCCCTCGACCTGCCCGGACTCCAGTTCGAACACCATCCGGGTGCCCGCCGGCGTGTCGGCCAGCACGAACGGCGACCGCAGGACGCCCGCCATCGTCCCCAGCGGGACCAGCTCGAGGGTCACGGTCAGCCCATCGTGAGGCCGCCGCTGACGGCCAGCGTGTGCCCGGTCACGAACGAGGCCGCCGGGGAGGCGAGGAAGGCGATCGCCGCCGCCACCTCGTCGGGCGTGCCCGAGCGGCCCATGGCGGTGGCGTCGACCATCGCCTGCTTGAGCTTGGGGCCGAGCGGGTGGCCGGCGACCGCCTCGGCCAGCAGCGGCGTCTCGATGGGGCCGGGGGCGACGGCGTTGCAGCGCACGCCCTGGCGGGCCGTCTCCCGGGCGATGGCCATCGTGAACCCGATGATCCCGGCCTTGGCCGCCGAGTAGCAGGCCCCGCCCACCGCCCCGATGCGGCCGGCCTCGCTGGCCACGTTGACGATGGCGCCCCGGCGGCGGGTCCGCATCCCGCCCAGCACGGCGTGGGTGCAGGCCATGGCGCCGCGGAGGTTGACCGCCAGCACGGTGTCCCAGTCGGGCTCGTCGGTGTCGAGGAAGAGGGCGAAGCGGTCGGCGCCGGCGTTGTTGACCAGCACGTCGACGGGGCCCACCGTGGTCTCGGCCTCGGCGACGGCGGCCCGCACCGAGGCGGTGTCGGCCACGTCGAGGACGGCCGGGCACCCGCCGACCGCCTCGGCCACCCGCTCGGCGGCCGGGCCGTCGCGGTCGGCCACGACGACCCGGGCCCCCTCGGCGGCCAGCCGGTGGGCGGTGGCGGCGCCGATGCCGGAGCCGCCCCCCGTCACCAGGGCGACGCAGCCCTCGAACGGGCGGTCGGTGGGTTCGGGCGGGTTCACCCGGCGATCATCACCCCGGCCGCCGCCACCCCGTCAACCACGCGTAGGGACCTCCCCACCCCCGGGTCGGGTCCAAAACAGTCAGGGTTGACTGTTTTGAGGAAGCGGCGCACGATGGGGCGATGCCGGCCAGGACGACACGGGAACCGCAGCAGGCGCGGGCGGTCGCCACCCGCGGCCGCATCATCGACGCGGCGGCCGCGATCCTGACCGAGCGGGGCTACGCCGCCGTCACCACCAAGGCGGTCTGCGCCCGGGCCGGCGTGTCGCGGGGCGCGCACCTCCATCACTTCCCGACCCGCGCCGACCTGCTGGCGGGCGCCGTCGGCCATCTCCTGGAGCTGCGTCGCCAGGAGCTGACCGCCCGTCTCGCCGACCTCGAGGTGGGTACGTCGATCGAGCAGATGCTGGCGGTGATCTGGCCCGCGTTCGAGGACGCCACGTTCGTCGCCTGGGCCGAGCTGTGCATGGCCGCCCGCACCGAGCCGGACCTCGCCGCCCGGCTGATGGAGGTGGACGTCCGGTTCACCGAGGCGACCCGAGCCGACTTCGTCGAGCTCCTCGACGACCGGGTGCCGGACGACCCCGCCGTCGCCGAGCTGGTCCGCGACCTGCTCTTCGCCGCCCTGGTCGGGCTGGGCTTCGAGCGGCTCCTGCCCCGGCCCCGGAGGGACGTCCAGGACTACTTCTCGCTGCTGGGCCGGCTGGCCGACGCCGCCCTCCGCGAGACGCCGGAGGCCGGTTCGTGATCCTGCGGGCCCTCGTCGCGGTCGTGCTCGTCGTCGTGCCCGCCTGCACGGCCGATGACGGTGAGCCCTCCGGGTCCGACACGACGGTCGCCGCCCCCGTCTCGTCGCCGTTGCGCGACCGGCCGCTGCCGCCACCGGTGGCGATCACCCCCGAACCGGGCGCGACCTTGGCCGACCCGGCGTTCGAGGCCCTGCCCGGGGCGACGGCCCACTGGGGCCGGCTCGGTGGCACCGTCTACCGCATCGAGATGCCCGAGGACTGGAACGGCACCCTGGTCATGTGGATGCACGGCTTCGGCGAGCTCCGTCCGGAGGCTCGGGTCGATGCCCCCGACATCCGGCGCTACCTCGTCGACCACGGGATCGCGTGGGCGGCGTCGAGCTTCAGCAGCACGTCGACCATCCCGAGCCTGGCCGCCGACGAGACCGCCGCCCTGTGGGACCACGTGGTCGATCGCTTCGGCCGGCCCGACTGGACCTACGTCAGCGGGTTCTCGATGGGTGGGTGGGCGACGCACATCTCGGCCGAGCGGTACGGCGACCGGTACGACGGTGCCCTGGCGCTGTGCGGCGCGGTCGGGGCCGAGTCCGCCCTCCGGGTCAGCGTCGACCAGCTGGTCCTGGCCGCCCACCTCGCCGGCGTCACCCAGGCCGAGGTCGACGCGGCCGCCGACATGCGGGTGCTCCTCGACACCCGGGTGCGGCCCGTGCTCGACGATCCCGCCACCCGCGAGCGCCTCGTCCAGCTCGTCGTGGCCCTGACCGGTGGCCCCCGCTTCGGCGCCGCGGAGGGGGTCGAGCAGGAGCTGGAGACCAACTGGGAGCGCGGGCGGTTGCTCGTGTCGGCGCACATCGCCCCGCGCCGGACCCGCCCCTACGAGCTGGTCGGCCTCGACCCGGCCGTCGCCGCCGACCTCGACGCCCGCGCCGTGCAGTTCCCCGTCGACGACGCCGTCGCCACCGAGTTCGCCCGGGGCATGGATCAGCGGGGCGACCTCGCCCTGCCGCTGCTGTCCCTCCACACCACCGGCGACGGCCAGGTCCCCATCGACCAGGCGCTCGCCCTCCACGACCTGGTCCAGGCGGCCGGGCGCGAGGACCGGCTCGTCTCGCGCCTCGTCGAGGATCCCGGGCACTGCGGCTTCACGACCGCGGAGCAGGAGCAATCGTTCGTGGCGCTCCAGAGGTGGGTGGAGCAGGGCCGGCGTCCGGCCGGCACCGACCTGTCCGACCGCGACCTCACCGCCCTCGATCGGACCTTCGGGCTCCAGCCCCGCACGGCCTCCGCCGGCGAGACCATCGACGTGACCGGCACTGCCACGGTCGACGGTGAGGCCCTCGATGCCGACTTCGTTGGTGCCGTCGTGCTGGACGGCGGGCTGGTCACGCCCTGCCAGGCGGCCATCCCCTCGGTCCACGACGGCGCGGTCGACCTGCCCGTGCTGACCAGCACGGCCTCTTCCGGCTGTGCCCGGGCGGGCAGCCGGATCGCCCTGTGGACCTATGTCGGCGAGGACCAGCTCTACGCCACCCCGCTCGACGTGCGCACCCTCGGCGACCTCGAGGACGTCGCCATCGAGTTCGACACGGCCGATCCGCGGGCGGGCGTCCCCGCCACGACCGGGGTGCACGGCGAGGTCTACGACGCGACGGGGGAGCGGGTGACCGCCGGACGCGTCGAGGCGCGGGTCGGCACGGAGATCTGCGGACGGTCGTCGATCCGCTCCGAGGGGAGCTTCGAGGGCTACATCGTCTCGATCCTCCGCACGTCCGCCGACGGGCCTTGCCCCGAGGGGGCGACGGTCACGTTCACCGTCGACGGCGATCCGGTCGAGCAGACGATCGCCAACACCGATCAGGGCCGAGACGCCGTCGACCTCACGCTGGCGGGCTGAAGCGGTGATCGAGGTGGAGCCGCAGGGCGTTGCGCGGCTCGCCGTCGATCTCGATGCGCCGGAACGTCGGCGTGGCCACGAGGTCCAGGCCCTCGGCCTGCAGCATCGAGCGGGCGACGGCCGAGGCCTTGACCGCCTGGTTCAGCGCGCCGGCCCCGACGACCTCGAGGGCGACGGCTCCGGAGGAGCGGACGCATCCGGCGATGGCGCCGGCGAGACCCTTGACGTCCGACGACGTCGAGACCCGCAGGATCTCGGTCGGCGGGTCCTCGTCACCGTCGGCGGGTGAGGGGCGGCCTGGTCCAACGGAGGGTGCGATCGCTGCCATGGGGATGGTCCTAGCCCCTCAATTGTTGCTATGGGTGCGCGACCGGGCACAGAGAGTGTCATTTTTCTGTCGGGTCGCCCGCCGGTTTCGCGCCGATCGAGGAGGCGAGTGCCGGCGACGTGGCCCCGACCCCCTCCGACCGGCTGGCCACCTACCGCTCGAAGCGCGACTTCGGCGTGACCGCCGAGCCCTCCGGTGCCGGTCCGTCGCCGGAGGAGGGGAACCGCTTCGTGGTCCAGCGCCACCGGGCCAGCCGGTTGCACTACGACGTCCGCCTGGAGATGGGGGGCGTGCTGGTCAGCTGGGCCGTCCCCCGGGGGCCGACCCTCGACCCCGACGTGCGCCGGCTGGCCGTCCACGTCGAGGACCACCCGCTCGACTACTTCGACTTCGAGGGCACCATCCCCAAGGGCGAGTACGGCGGCGGCGACGTCATCGTGTGGGACTGGGGGACGTGGTCGCTGGCCAAGGGCGACGACCCGCTCGCCGCCGTCGCGGCCGGCGAGCTGCACGTCGACCTGGTGGGGGAGCGGCTGGCCGGGCGGTTCGTGTTCATCCGCACCAAGCAGGACTGGCTGCTGCTCCACAAGCACGACGACCACGCCGTCGTCGGCTGGGACGCCGAGGACCACCCGACCTCGGTGAAGAGCGGCCGCACCAACGACGAGGTCCGCGACGCGCCCGACGCCACGTGGGACCCCACCGCGCCGACGATCCCCACCTGGGCCGCTCCCACCGACGAGGAGCTGGACGCCCTCGACGCCCTCGGGGCCAAGGGGGAGTGGGAGCTGCAGGGCCGGACCCTGAAGCTGACCAACCTCGACAAGGTCCTCTTCCCCGGACGCGACGACGAGCCCGACGTGACCAAGCGCGACTTCGTCCGCTACCACGCGTGCATCGCGCCGACGATGCTGCCGTACCTGTTCGACCGGGCCGTGAACACCCTCCGGTTCCCCGACGGTGCCACCACCAAGGGCTTCTGGCACAAGGAGCGGCCCTCGCACGCCCCGGAGTGGGTGACGGGCTGGACCTACCCCGACGCCGGGCGGGACGAGACCCAGACCTACATCGTCGCCGACGAGCCCCCGACGCTCGCCTGGCTGGCGAACTTCGCCGCCCTCGAGCTCAGCCCGTGGACCTCGCCGATCCGGGCGCACCGGTGTCCCACGTGGGCGCTGATCGACCTCGACCCCGGCACCGACAGCACGTTCGACGACGTGATCACCCTGGCCCGGCTGCACAAGGTCGCCCTCGACGAGCTGGGGGTCGAGGCCGGCGCCAAGGGGACCGGCAAGCGGGGCATCCAGATCTGGATCCCGATCGCCCCGGGACCGACGTTCGACGAGACCCGGACCTGGGTCGAGGCGGTGTCGAAGGCGGTCGGCAAGGTCGTCCCCGAGATGGTCAGCTGGGCCTGGACCAAGCGGGACCGGGCCGGCAAGGCGAGGCTCGACTACACCCAGAACGCGGTGAACAAGACGCTGGTGGCGCCGTTCAGCGCCCGGCCCGCCGCCGGGGCGCCGGTCTCGGTGCCCATCGGGTGGGACGAGCTCGACGACCCCGACCTGACGCCCGACCGGTGGACGATCCGGACGGTCCTCGACCGGGTGGCCGAGGTCGGTGACCCGCTGCGCCCGCTCCTCGGGCGCCCGCAGGTCCTGCCCGACCTGTAGGCGCGACCCCTCGTCCGGGCGAGGGGCGTTTGCCGGGCGCCGGCGCGGGGAGGCGGGCCCGATGGCACCCGCACCGGCCCGGATCGGCATCTTCCTCTCGAGCGAGGAGCACGGGCCCGCCGACCTCGTCCGCTTCGGGGCGGCGGCCGCCGAGCACGGCTTCTCCGACATCAGCGTGTCGGACCACTTCCACCCGTGGGTCGGCGAGCAGGGCCACAGCCCGTTCGTCTGGGGTGTGCTCGGGGGCCTGGCCGCCGTCGCCCCCGCCGCCCGTCTCGGCACCGGCGTCACCTGCCCGACGATGCGCATCCACCCCGCCGTGGTGGCCCAGGCCGCGGCCACCGCCTCGCTGATGGCGGGCGGCGGGTTCTTCCTCGGGGTGGGCTCGGGCGAGAACCTCAACGAGCACGTGCTCGGCGATCGGTGGCCCCCTGCGGCCCAGCGCCTGGCGATGCTCGAGGAGGCCGTCACGGTGATGCGCGCCCTGTGGACCGGTGACGAGGTCACCCACGTCGGGGAGCACTACCGGGTGGAGAACGCCCGCCTGTACTCGTGCCCCGACGAGCCCCCACCGGTGATCGTGTCCGCCTTCGGGCCCCAGGCGGCGACCGTCGCGGCCCGCATCGGCGACGGCCTGGCCACCACGTCACCCGACGACGCGGTCATCTCCCGCTACCGCGACGAGGGCGGCACCGGCCCGGTCATCGCCTTCGCCAAGGCCTGCTGGGACGAGGACGAAGGGGCCGCCCGGAAGGAGGTGCACCGGCTCTGGCCCAGCTCCGGGCTGCCCGGCGAGCTGGCCCAGGAGCTCCGCACCCCGGCCCACTTCGAGCAGGCCGCCGAGCTCGTCGACGAGGACGGCGCGGTCGGGTCGGTGCCCGTCGGCCCCGACCCCGAGCGCCACGCCGAGTCGCTCCGCGCCTACCTCGAGGCCGGGGTGGACGAGATCCACGTCCAGCAGGTCGGCGGGCGCCAGGCCGAGATGTACGCCTTCTACCGCGACGACGTCCTCCCCCGGCTCTGACCGCGCCGCCGACGGGTCAGGCGGGGGCGGGGGCCGACAGGGCGGTGCGGAGGCGGGGGACGACGTCGTCGCCGAGACGGGCGATCTGCTCGCGCACCGCGTCGGGGGCCACGTCGGGGACGGTGAGGCGGAGGTTGACGGCGTCGGCGCCCACCTGGGCGGCGACGGCGGCCAGCCGGTCGGCGACCTCGGTCGGGTCGTCGACGGTGACGAGCTGGTCCTGGTCCCACCCCTCCTGGGCCGCGGCCGAGGCGTAGGAGCGGTAGACGTCGATCTGGGCGTCGAGCGCGGCTCGGGGGGCGGCACCGATCCAGGCCCGGCGGATGAGCACGACCGAGCCCGTCCCCCCCGCCTCGCGGTAGGCGTCGGTGAGGGCGCGGCAGCGCTCGGCCGGGGCCATCGAGTCGAACAGGATGCCGGCGCCGACCCGGGCGGCCCGGCGGACGGCGGCCGGGCTCATCGCCGCGCTGACCAGCGGGATCGGGGCCGCGGCACAGGCGGCGATCGCCGGGTCGTCGGCGAGGGCGCCCGGCGCCTCGCCGCGGAGCATGGGGGCCAGGGCCTCCAGGGCGCTGCGGAAGCGGGACGCCAGGTCGTCCTTGGTGGTGCCCATGATCTCGAAGTCCTGCTCGAGGGCTCCTGCCGCGACACCGAGGCCCACCCGGCCGGGGTAGGCGGCCGCCAGCCAGGCCGCCTCCTCGGCCACCAGCGCCGGGGGCCGCAGCACCAGGAGCAGGGGGCACGCCGCGGCCCACCCGGTGGGCATGGCGTCGAGGAGCCAGCCGGCGAGCTGGAGCGGGTTGGGCAGGTAGCCGGCGAAGCCGCCGTGGTGCTCGCTGGTCATCACCCCGTCCCATCCGTGGGCGGCGGCGAGGGCGGCCTGCTGCCGGAGCTCGTCCACGACCACCGACGGCGACGGGTCGCCGCACGGGTAGAGGCGCAGCGACACCGAGCCGCGCGCCAGGGGTGCAAGGGTCACGGGGTCACAGTACGCACCACCGGCCGGCCGGCGAACCTAGGGTGCGGGGCGTGGGTGCGAACCGGGCACGCGAGTGGTGGGAGCGCTCCGTGCGGACGACGTTGGCCGGCCCGGCCCATCGGCCGCTGAAGGGCGAGACGATGGTGCACCTGGCCGAGGACGAGGGGGTCGACGCCAAGATCGGCGACTGCGCCCTCTACCAGGACGGGGAGCGCCAGGGCGGGCGGCTCGGCCTCCACGCCGCGGCCAGCGCGGCCGAACGGGGCCACGGGTTCGTCTGGATCGGGCTCCAGCAGCCGGAGGCGGCCGAGGTCGAGCAGATCGCCACGCACTTCGGCCTCCCGGAGCTGGCGGTCGAGGACGCCGTGACCGCCCACCAGCGCCCCAAGCTGGAGGTCTACGGCGACATCGTCTTCGTCGTGCTCAAGCCGGTCGCCTACGTCGACCACGAGGAGATCGTCGAGGTCAGCGAGATCGCCCTGTTCATCGGGCGGACCTTCGTGGTGACCGTGCGCCACGGTGACAGCCCGGTGCTCGGCCAGGTGCGGGCCGAGCTGGACGCCGGGACCGACGGCCGGCCCTGCAACCCGACGACCGTCCTGTACCGGGCCGCCGACCTGGTGGTCGACGGCTACGAGGAGGTCATCGATCTCGTCGACGAGGACGTGGACGAGATCGAGACCCAGGTGTTCGGCGACGGCGAGGCCGACCGGTCGGAGCGGATCTACAAGCTCAAGCGCGAGGTCGCCGAGTTCCGCCGCGCCGTCCAGCCGCTGGCCCCGGCCCTCGAGCGTCTCGCCCGCGGGTCCGTGCCCGGGCTCGACAGCGCCTTCACCCACTCGTTCCGGGACGTCCACGACCACGTCCTCCGGGCGGCCGAGGCGATCGAGGGCCACGACGCCCTCCTGACCGACGTCCTCCAGGCCAACCTGGCGCGGGTCGCGGTGCGCCAGGCCGAGGTGAGCGTCCGCCAGAACGAGGACATGCGGAAGATCTCCGCCTGGGCCGCCATCGCCCTGCTACCCACCGCGGTGGCGGGCATCTACGGGATGAACTTCGACCACATGCCCGAGCTGCGCTGGCGCTACGGCTACTTCGTCGTGCTGGCGTCCATCGCGGTGGCCTGTGCCGCCCTCTACCGCCTGTTCCGAAAGCGAGGCTGGCTATGACCTTCGACGTCCGCACCCGCATCGACGGCGAGGCCGACCGTCGCGAACCCGGCGCCGTCCGCGACGCGCTGGCCGACGCCCTCGCCGGCACCACCGACCTGCTGCGCCCGGCGCTCCACCTCGGTCGCCACCCCCTTACCATCACCGTGGACGACGACACCTGGCACGTCACCTGTGACGACGGCCCGCCGGTGCTGCGGGCCGGTGCGGCGGGCGACGGCCTCCGGCTGCGGCTGACGGCCGACCAGCTCGCCGACCTCTGGTCCGACCAGGCCACGCCGATGACCTGGTTCTCGGGCGGGTCGCTGGAGCTCGACGGCCGGCTCGAGCACCTCCTCGACTGGTGGGTGCTGCTGCGGGGCGCCATCGACGGCCGCGCCCCGCACGTCGCCGGGGCGATCGACCTCACCGAGATCGACCTGACGCGGTCCTTCACGCTCGACGACGCCGACGACGACATCGCCGCGGCCCTCGCCACCGCCGGCTTCGTCCGCATCCGCGGCGTCTACACCGAGGACGAGATGGCCGCCGTCAGCGCGGACATGGACGCCGCCGCGTCGACCTACGAGAAGGGCGACGGCCACTCGTGGTGGGCCCGCACCAGCGACGGTGCCGACCGGCTGGTGCGCATGCAGGGTGCCGACGCCGTGTGCCCGTCGATCGGCCGGCTGGTCGAGGACGAGCGCCTGGCCCGGATCGGCGCCCTGGCCCGCTCCGGGCACGAGTGGGGCACCCGCACCGGCAACCGCATCGAGGCGCTCTTCAAGCCGATCGGCGTGGTCGAGGGCATCTCGGACGTCCCGTGGCACAAGGACTGCTCGCTCGGCCGGCACAGCTACGAGTGCTGCAGCCTCACGGTCGGCATCTCCGTCTCCGGCGCGGGCCCGACGTCGGGGCAGCTGCGCGTCGTGGCCGGCTCGCACCGGGCGCTCATGTGGCCGGCGCTGCTGCGGCGGGACAACGACCTGCCGATCGTCGACCTGCCGACCGAGACCGGCGACGTCACCGTGCACCTCAGCTGCACCCTGCACATGGCCCAGCCCCCGGTCGATCGGGAGCGACGGGTGCTGTACACGGGCTTCCGCCTGCCGCCGGCGAACCGGGAGGCGACGCGGGCCGCCCGCGAGCGCCTCGGCCGGATACGCGAGGCCGCGCCCGTCACCGTGTCGCAGCCGGCGAGCCCCGTCAGCCGCTCCTGACGAGCGCATCGACCTTCCTCTGGAGGACGGCGCGCTCGCGGGGGTTGGCGCAGAGGCCGATGGCCTGCTCCAGCTCGGCCCGGGCCTCGTCGACCCGGCCCAGCCGGGACAGCAGCTCGCCCCGCACGCTCGGGAGGAGGTGGGAGCCGGCCAGCCGCTCCGAGGCGACCAGGTCGTCGGTGACGCGGAGGGCGGCCGCGGGACCACGGGCCATCGACAGCGCGACCGCCCGGTTCAGGTCGACGATGGGGGAGGGCGCCAGGCGGCCGAGGGCCTCGTAGAGCACGACGATGCGCTCCCAGTCGGTGGCGGGCACGGACGGGGCGACGGCGTGGCACTCGGCGATCGCGGCCTGGAGGCCGTAGGCGCCCAGGCCGCGACCGACCTGGCCGGCCCGGGCGAGGGCGGCCCGACCCCGCCGGACCGCCCCCCGGTCCCACCGGCGCCGGTCCTGGTCCTCGAGGAGGACGGGCTCGCCGTCGGGTCCGGTGCGGGCAGGGAACCGGGCCGCGGTGAGCTCGAGCAGGGCGAGGAGACCGTGGGCCTCGGGCTCGTCCGGCGCCAGGTGGGCGAGGACCCGCGCCAGCCGGATGGCCTCGTGGGCCAGGTCGGGCCGGATCAGGTCGTCGCCGGAGGTCGCCGTCGACCCCTCGGTGAAGATGACGTAGACGACGCTCAGCACCGAGCCGAGCCGCTCCCGGCGCTCGTCGGGCGGGGGCACCTCGAAGGGGACCCGGGCCGCCGACAGGGTCTTCTTGGCCCGGGTGATCCGGGCCTGCACGGTCGCCGTCGGCACCAGGAAGGCGCGGGCGATCTCGTCGCTGGTCAGCCCGCCGACGACCCGCAGGGTGAGCGCGACCCGGGCCTCGGGCGACACCAGCGGGTGGCAGGAGATGAAGAGCAGGGCCAGGACATCGTCGTCGATCCGGTCGGGATCGACGACGGCCTCGTCCTCGACGTCGCCACCCCCCTCGTCCCGGTCCTGGGCGAGGGTGGCGTAGCGCTGGTCGAGGGCGGCGCGGCGGCGGAAGCCGTCGATGGCCCGCCGCCGCCCCACCGTCATCAGCCACGCGCCCGGGTTGCGGGGCACGCCGTCGCGGGGCCAGGTCACGAGGGCCTCGGCCAGGGCCTCCTGGGCCAGGTCCTCGGCCAGGGCGAAGTCACCGGTGGTGCGGGCGAGGGCACCGACGAGACGGGCCGACTCGATCCGCCACACGGCGGCGACGGCGTCACGGGCCTCGCTCCCCGACGTCAGTGGCCCGCCCCTCAAGCGCCGTGACCACTTTGATCGTCCCGGCCGCACCGGGGGCCACTGAGCCGTTCGGCGCTGGCGCGCCTCATAGAGCCCGTGCTGATGGTTCGCTCGCTCACAGCTGGCCGGTGGCCTCTCGCCACGCCCGCTCCTTCTGGATCCACACGTTGTCCTGGGGGAACTCGTCGATGCTCGGCA
>DASVEC010000556.1:0-12548 GCA_036380755.1 Iamia sp.
CGGAGCGGCCCTGGCCGTCGCCGCGACCGCCTGCGGGGGCGGCGACGAAGGCGGCACGCCGACGCTCAAGTGGTACGCCCGCGACGAGGCCGGCGGGATCTTCGGGGCCGCCATCGAGGACTGCAACGCCGCCGCCGAGGGGCGCTACCGGATCGAGCTCCAGGCCCTGCCGTCCAACGCCGACGAGCAGCGCGAGCAGCTCGTCCGCCGCCTCGCCGCCGGCGACAGCGACATCGACCTGATGAACATGGACGTCATCTGGACGGCCGAGTTCGCCAACGCCGAGTGGATCCGGCCGTGGCCCGAGGACCAGGTCGACGCGGCCCGGGACGGCCGGCTCGAGATCGCCGTCGAGAGCGCGACCTACGAGGACCGGCTCTACGGCATCCCGTTGAACACCAACGCCCAGCTCCTCTGGTTCCGCACCGACCTCACCGAGGACCCGCCGGCCACGTGGGACGAGATGCTCGAGATGGCCGACCAGCTCGAGGCCGACGGCGAGCCCCACCAGATCTGGGAGCAGGGCCAGCGCTACGAGGGGCTGGTCGTGTGGTTCGCCTCGCTGCTGGCCTCGGCCGGCGGTGCGATCCTGAACGAGGACGGCACGGAGGTCAGCCTGGAGGAGGAGCCCACCCGGCGGGCCCTCGAGGTGCTGCGCGACGTCTCGACCTCGTCCCACGCCCCGCCCGCCCTGGCCACGGCGCAGGAGGACCAGGGGCGGCAGGGGTGGGAGTCGGGCGACGCCGCCTTCCTGGTCAACTACGGCTTCGTCTGGCCCAGCGCCAACGAGCTGGCCCCCGACATCGCCGAGAAGATGGGCTGGGCGCCGTTCCCGTCGGTCGACCCCGAGGTGCCGTCCACCGTCGTGGCCGGTGGCTTCAACATCGGCATCGGCGCCTACGGCGACCACCCCGACCTCTCCGTCGAGGCGGCCACGTGCCTGGCCAACGAAGCGAACCAGACGCGCAACGCCCAGGACGCCGGGCTGCTGCCGGTCACCGAGGCCCTCTACGACGACCCCGAGGTCACCGAGGCCGAGAACGAGGCCGGCATCAAGCTCTTCCCCTATGCCGCGGACATGAAGGAGGCCCTCGACCGGGCCACCCTCCGGCCCCGGACGCCCTTCTACAACGACGTGTCGCTGGCGATCATCAGCATCCTGCACCCGACGGCCGACATCGATCCGGAGGGTGACGTGGACCGACTGCGCGAGGCCATCGAGCTGGCCCTGAAGGGGGAGGGCCTCCTGTGACGGCGACGACGGCCGAGCGGCCGAAGAAGGTGGCGCTGTCGGCCCGGGCCCGATCCGAGCGGAAGCTGGGCTGGATGCTCTGCGCCCCGGCGGTCACGGTGATGCTGTTGGTCACCGGCTACCCGATCGTCTACGCCATCTGGCTCTCGACCCAGCGCTACGACCTGCGCTTCCCCGACGACCGCGGCTTCGTCGGGGCCGACAACTACAGCGCCGTGCTGGGCAACTCGCTCTGGTGGCAGGACCTGATCAACACGCTGGTCATCACCGTGGTGTCGGTCGTCATCGAGCTGATCCTCGGCTTCGCCCTGGCCTTCGTGATGCACCGGGCGATCTTCGGCCGGGGTGGCGTGCGCTCCTCGATCCTCGTGCCCTACGGGATCATCACGGTCGTCGCCGCCTTCGCCTGGCGGTTCGCCTTCGACCCCACCACCGGCTTCGTCAACGGCCTGCTGGGCCTGGAGCGGAGCTGGTTCACCGAGCAGTGGACCTCGTACCTCGTCATCATCCTGGCCGAGGTGTGGAAGACGACGCCGTTCATGTCGCTGCTGCTGCTGGCCGGGTTCACCCTCGTCCCCGACGACGTCGTCAACGCCGCCCGGGTCGACGGTGCCTCGGCCAGCTACCGGTTGCGCAAGGTGATCATCCCGCTGATGAAGCCGGCCATCCTGGTCGCCCTCCTGTTCCGCACGCTCGACGCCTTCCGGATCTTCGACTCGGTGTTCGTCATGACCCGCGGCGCCCAGAACACCGAGAACGTGTCGATCCTCGGTTACAAGACGCTCGTCTCCCGCCTGAACCTGGGGCTGGGCTCGGCGGTGTCGGTGCTGATCTTCGTCTGCGTGCTGATCATCGCCTTCCTCTTCGTCAAGGGCTTCGGCACGAACCTGGCCCAGCAGAGAGGGGAGGCCCCCTGATGGCCGCTCCCGGCAACAAGGTGACGAGCCGCGACCGCCTCTTCTGGGCGGCCGGGATCGTCATCGTGGTCTTCTACGCCCTCGTCCCGGTGGCGTGGATCGTGTCGCTGTCGCTCAAGCCGGCCGACGAGGTCGCCTCGGGCGGCGAGGGCTTCCTCGGCGGGTTCTTCCCCAAGGACCCGACGTTCGAGAACTACTCCGGCGAGGGCGGCGTGTTCAAGGACGAGCAGTTCCGCGCCGCGCTGGTCAACTCGATCGGCATCGCCCTCATCGCCACCGTCCTGGCCGTGGTGCTGGCCACCTTCGCCGCCTACGCCATCGTGCGGCTCGACTTCCCGGGCAAGACCCTCGTCATGTCGGGGGCGCTGGCCATCGCCATGTTCCCGCCGGTGTCGATCATCGGCCCGCTGTTCAACATGTGGCGCGACCTCCACCTGTTCGACACCTGGCCGGGCCTGATCATCCCGTACATGACCTTCACGCTCCCGCTGGCCATCTGGACGCTGTCGGCCTTCTTCCGGGAGATCCCGTGGGACCTCGACAAGGCGGCCCGCATCGACGGCGCCACCCCGTTCCAGGCCTTCCGGAAGGTGATCGCCCCGCTGGCGGCGCCGGGCATGTTCACCTCGGCGATCCTCGTCTTCATCTTCGCCTGGAACGACTTCCTGTTCGCCACGTCGCTCACGTCCACCGACCGGGCCCGCACCGTGCCCGCCGCCATCACGTTCTTCACCGGCTCGTCGCAGTTCACGTTCCCGACCGGCCAGATCGCGGCGGCGTCGGTCCTCGTCACGGTCCCCATCATCGTGATGGTCCTCATCTTCCAGCGCCGCATCGTGTCCGGGCTCACGTCCGGCGCGGTGAAGGGCTGACGCCGCCATTCGCCTAGGAGGCACCGCACCCATGGCCGAGATCGTCCTCGACAAGGTCTCCAAGCAGTACGGCGACGGCTTCGCCGCCGTGAAGGAGGCCGACTTCACCATCGGCGACGGCGAGTTCTTCATCCTCGTGGGCCCGTCGGGCTGCGGGAAGTCGACGCTGCTGAACATGATCGTCGGGCTCGAGGACATCAGCTCGGGCGAGATGCGGGTCGACGGCGAGCGGGTCAACGACGTCGACCCCAAGGACCGCAACATGGCGATGGTGTTCCAGAGCTACGCCATCTACCCGCACATGACCGTGCGCCAGAACATGGAGTTCCCGCTCAAGCTGCGGAAGGTCCCGGCGGACGAGATGCGCACCAAGGTCGAGGAGGCGGCGCGCATGCTCGAGCTGACCGAGCACCTCGACCGCAAGCCCGGCAACCTCTCCGGCGGCCAGCGCCAGCGGGTGGCCATGGGTCGGGCCATCGTGCGGGAGCCGGCCGCCTTCCTCATGGACGAGCCGCTCTCGAACCTCGACGCCAAGCTCCGCGTCCAGATGCGCACGACCATCTCCAAGCTCCAGCAGCGGCTGGGCACGACGACGATCTACGTCACCCACGACCAGGTCGAGGCCATGACGCTCGGCGACCGGGTGGCGGTGATGCGACGGGGCGAGGTCCAGCAGGTCGACTCGCCGCGGATGCTCTACACCCAGCCGGCCAACCTGTTCGTCGCCGGGTTCATCGGGTCGCCGGCCATGAACCTGCTGCCGGGCACCCTCGACGGGTCGCGGCTGTCGCTGCCGATGGTCGAGCTCGACCTGCCGTCGTCCGTCACCGACCGGCTCGAGACCGGGGCCGGTGGCGACGTCATCGCCGGCATCCGGCCCGAGAACTTCGAGGACGCCGAGCTGGTGGGCGACCGCGAGGCCCCGGGCGGCACCTTCACCGCCCACGTCGACGTGATCGAGTGGCTGGGATCGGAGATGTTCGCCCACTTCGAGGTGGAGGGCTCCGCCGCCGACACCCTGACCGACCTGGCCGCCGACCTCGAGAAGGTGGCCATCGGCGTGAGCGGCGAGGGCCAGGCCGAGGTCGTGGCCCGCCTCGACGTCCGCAGCGACGCCAAGGAGCAGGCCGACCACGAGCTCTGGATCGACGCCCGCGCCGTCCACCTCTTCGACCCCGACTCCGGCCGCAGCCTCCTCCAGAGCCCCGACACCGAAGCCGACGTCGCCGACGCCCCCGCCCTCACCAAGGACTAGGCCGAGGCGAGGAGGGTGGCGGGGTCGGCTACCGCCACCAGGGCGGGGTCGTCGCTCGACAGGAGGGCGTCCTCGAGGGTGGCGACGTCGTCGGAGTCCTCGACGAGCTCGGCCGCGGCGACGTCGGGCTGGCCGCTCTCGGCGTCGGAGATGGCGGCGAGGAAGGCGGCCACGGTGAGCACGGCGCCGCCCGGGGCGGGCGGGGCCAGGTCCGCTTCCAGCAGAGCCGACCGCACGGTGGCGGTCGCCCCTCGCCCATAGGCCGGGCCCCACGTGGCCACCACCGCAAGGGCGACCGGACTGGGGACGTCGGCCAGCTCGCCGTCGAGCAGGGCAGCCGTGCGCTCGTCGAGGTCCCCGCCGATGTCGCTCACGGCGACCGCGGCCAGCTCGGACCGCCAGGCGGTGATCGCCTCGGCCCCGTCGGCCGGGCTGTGGATCACCCGGTAGGCCCGGGCGAGGAGGACGGCACCGGCCACGGCATCCCGCTCGGCGTCGCCCTCGTCGGCCCGGGCCAGGACCGCGGCGGCCCGGGCGCGGGTCTCGGTGTCGAGCAGGTCGCCGGCCAGGAGCGGCCAGGCCCACCGAGCCAGCGCGGGCAGGACGTCGTCGTCCACCGCGTCCCCGTCGAGCCACGGGGCGACGACGGCCTCGACCCGGTCTGCCTGCTCCGCCAACGTCGGCGGTTCGGGGACGAGGTCGGCCAGGTCGTCCGGGCCGGGTGGGTTGGACACCACCGGGTCATCGGCGCCACGGGTCGCGCCGAAGCCGCCGTGCGAGCGGTCGAGGAGAGTGGCCAGGTCGGCGCCCCCGCCGGCCACCAGCCGGGACCAGCGCCCCTCGTCGGCCACGAGCCGGTCCATCGCCGTGCGGGCGGACGCGAGCGCCATGACACCGGTGCCATCGGTGCCCGCCAGGGCCTCGGCCAGCGCGGCCCGATCTGCGGACGTCGGTCCGTTGCCGCCTCGTTGGGCGACCAGCACCGCCACCCCCGCGACCGCGACGGCGGCCGCCAGGGCCACGGCGACGATCCGGGTCCGCACCGACCCAGCATGGCCGGACACGGGCTCAGCCGGCGAAGATGCCGTCGAGCGCCTCGACCAGCTCGGGGTCGATCCGCTGCTTCTCCTCCTCGATGACCCGCTCGATGGCGGCGAAGTCGGGATCGGACAGGAGCAGGTCCTCGACCGCGGTGGGCCCGCCCTCGGCCGCGGCCTGCTCGAGCCGGCGCTGGGCGGCGGGGCCGAGACCGGCGTCGCCGGCCTCGATGTGCGCCAGCAGCAGCTCGGTGCGGACGAAGCTGGTGAAGTTCACCGGGAGGATCTCGTCGCCCCCGCCGGTGGGGTTGCCGTAGTACGCCTTCAGGGCGCCGTAGACGGCCGACGCGGCGGAGCCGACGATCGGGGCCTCGCCCAGGGCCGAGGTGAACAGCGACTCGATGGCGGACTGGGCCCCACCGCCCTCGACGACCTCGCGCAGGGCGTCGTAGCGGCTGCCGGACGTCTCGCCGATCAGCTCCTGGAGGACGATGCCGAGCTGGCTGAGATCGCCGTCGCCTCCGTCCCGGACGGCGGCGTGGACCTGGGCCTCGACGAAGTCGGTGAGGGCCCAGGTGAGGCCGCGGGCGGCGTCGGGGTCCTGGGCGATGCGGTCGAGGGTCCGCTGGAGGAGCTCCATCGACTCGGGTGGGAGGTCGATGGGCGGCTCGCCGGGGACGGCCAGCGTGGTGCGGTCGCCGGCGATCCAGGCGTCGAGCAGCGGGTCGATGGTGCGGCCCAGGGCCTCGCGCACCGGCCCGCTGAAGCGCACGTAGTGGTCGTCGTTGCCGGCGTGGTCCTCCAGGTACTGGAGGAGGCCGAGGGCGGTGGCGACCCGCTCCTCGGGGAGCAGGCGCTCGCTGGTGGCCGCGGTGAGGAGATCGCCCAGGGCGTCCTGGTAGCGGGCGTCGGCGGAGTCGTCGCCCCTGCCGTCGCCCCGGTTCTCGAAGCCGTCGTAGCGGGCGTCGAGGAGGGCGTCCCACTGCGCCGCCCGCTGGTCGTCGCCGGCGGCGTCGAGACCGATGCCCCGGTCGACGATGGCGTTGGAGAGCCGGGCCGAGTCGGCGATGCCCGAGAACAGGACGGTGAAGACGGACGGGTCGCCGCCCACCGCCTCGAGCAGCTCGTTGGGGTGGTCGGGGTGCCAGGGGTCGTCGAAGATGCGCCAGAAGATCTCCTCGCCCAGCACCCGGCTGTCGGTGTCGACCTGGGTGGCGAGGAGGGCCAGCAGCTCGCCCCGCTCGGTGTCCTCGCCGTGGTAGCCGTCCCAGTCCCACTCCTCCTCGAGGGTGGCGATCCACTCCTGGGCCCGGATGGGGTCGTCCTCCAGGCCGAGGCTGGTGAAGATGCCGAGGTCCTCCAACGAGCCCTCGCCCCGCTCCTGGTTCGTGCCGCCGTCCCGGACGTCGTCGCCGATCAGCTCGAGCGCGGTCCGCAGGTCGCGGGGGCCCGCGGCGGCGAGCAGCGCGGCCGCCCGGCGCTTGCGGGCCTCGAAGGCCTCGACGCCGGACAGGCCCTCGCCGGCGGCGTCGATCTCGGCCCGGATGAGGTCGAGGTAGCCGGCCAGCTCGGCCCGGGTGGTGGGGTCGCCATCGTCCTCGGCCAGGTTGGCGTACTCGTCGGCCGCCTCCTCGGCCAGCCGCTGGCGCTGCTCGGGGGTGTAGGCGATGGGCAGGGGCTGGCCCAGCGCACCCTCGTCGACGGTGACCACGCCGTCACCGGAGTCGGCGGTCCGGAAGCGGCGGGCGATCTCGGACGGGCCGCCGTCGAGCGTGCGCACCCGGGTGAGCGGCGCGGTGGGCACGCCGGTGCCCACGCCGTAGCCACTCGGCAGGGCCGCGTTCAGGGCGTCGAGCGCGTCCTGCAGGGTGCCCGACGCCCGGGTCACCGCGTCGCAGCGCTCGCCCGACTCGGTGACGAAGGCATCGAGCTGCCCGGGGTCGGCCGAGACGGTGCCCATCAGACGACGATCCCCCCGCTCGGGCCGGCCCAGGCGTAGGCGGTGACGGTCGAGGAGGCCGAGGCCATCAGGGCCTGGACCTGGTCGATGAGGTGGGCCAGGTCGGCCTGCGACGCCGGCACCTGGGCGTCGAACCGGGCCCGATGGCCGCCGGTCCAGTCCTCCAGGGTCGACGCCACCCCCTGGCGGCGGGCGGTCATCAGCTCGGACGTGCGGTCGATCACGGCCTGGCCCGCGGTCTGCACGGCCGCCAGCTCGTCGGCGAGGTCCGCCATGATCTCGAAGGGGAGGGGCCCGGGGGCCAGGGGGTCGTCGTCACCCACGACGCAGGCCGTACCCCCCCGAGAGGGAACGAAACATCACGACAAACGGTGAGGGGGCTCCGGGGACGTCAGGTCGTGGCGGGCTCGGGCCAGGGCGCCTCGCCCCGGGTGATGGCGGCCACGTCGGCCAGCGTGCGGGCCTCGAGCAGCGTCCGCATCTGGCGCCCGGCGTCGGCCCAGACGGCCAGCAGGACGCACTGGCCCTCGTGGTCGCAGGCCCCGTTCTGGTGGGGCTCGCCGAAGTCGCCGACCACGATGGGCCCGTCGACCGCCGAGACGACCTGGGCGAGGGTGATCTCCGCCGGTTCGCGGGCCAGCACGTAGCCGCCGCCGACGCCCCGCTTCGATCGCACCAGCCCGGCGCCCTTGAGGGCGAGGAGGATCTGCTCCAGGTAGGGCTGGGGCAGACCGGTGCGCTCGGCGATGTCGCGCACCGAGGTCGGCACCTCCTCCGGGTGGAGGGTCAACGACAGCAGGGCGCGACAGGCGTAGTCACCGCGGGTCGAGACCTTCACCCTCGGCATCCTACGGGGTGGCCCCGACACTCAGGTGAGGGGCTACCGAACCGCGGGCGGGGGCCGATAGGGTCGCGCTGCTCCCGGGTGGTCCGGGGTGACGGAAGGGTCCACTCCGTGGGTGATCATCCTCTGATCCCGGACTACGGCGGCGCCTGCATCGCCAGCCTGGTCCCGGCGCTCCTCGAGCCCACGGACGCGACGCCGCCCTGGCTGCCGGCCGCCGCCGTCGAGGCCGACCAGGTGGTGCTGCTCGTGCTCGACGGGCTGGGCTGGGACCAGCTGCAGGCCCGTCGGGACCTGGCCCCGACGCTGTCGGCCATGGCCGGCCAGGCCATCACCAGCGTCACCCCGTCCACCACCGCCACCGCCCTGACGTCGATCGCCACCGGTCTCACCCCCGGCGAGCACGGCGTGGTGGGCTACCGCGTCGCCGTCGACGGCGAGGTCCTGAACATCCTCCGCTGGTCGACGGCCCAGGGCGACGCCCGCCGCCACATCGACCCCGAGCAGTTCCAGACCCACCCCGCCTTCGCCGCCCAGCGCCCCGCCGTGGTCACCAAGGCCGAGTTCGCCTCGTCCGGCTTCAGCGGCGCCCACCTCTGCCAGGTCCGCTTCAACGGCTACCGGGTGCCGTCGACCATGGTCACCGAGGTGGGCCGGCTGCTGCGGGCCGGCGAGCCGTTCGTCTACTCGTACTACGACGGGGTCGACAAGGTCGCCCACGAGTACGGCCTGGGCGAGCACTACGACGCCGAGGTCGCCTTCGCCGACCGGCTGGTCGCCGACGTCCTCTCGGTGCTGCCGGCCGGCGCCGCGCTGGTCGTCACCGCCGATCACGGCCAGGTCCACGTGGGCGAGAACATCGTCAAGCTCCACCGTGACCTGATGCCGCACATCGCCCTCCAGTCGGGCGAGGGCCGGTTCCGCTGGCTCCACGCCCGCTCGGGGCGCACCGCCGCCCTGCACGAGGCGGCCACCGCGCACCACGGCGGCGACGCCTGGGTCGTCACCTGCGACGAGACGATCGAGCAGGGCTGGTGGGGACCGCACGTCACCGACGCGGCCCGCGGCCGGCTGGGCGACGTCGCCCTGGTGGCGCGCGAGCCGGTCTCCTTCCACGACGACGCCGACTCCGGCCCGTTCGTGCTGGTCGGACGGCACGGCTCGCTCACCGCCGACGAGATGCTGGTGCCGTGCCTGGTGGGCACGCCCTAGCCGTCGCAATACCCTGGCGACCCCCGAGCCGAGGAGACCCATGAGCGACGCCGAGCCCACCCCCGACACCGTCCAGGCCGAGCTGGTCGACCGCGATGCCGACGAGGGCGAGGAGCGCCGGGAGGCGGTCGAGGAGCCGGCCAAGCTGATGCGGATCGGCTCGATGATCAAGCAGCTGCTCGAGGAGGTCCGCAGCGCCGACCTCGACGAGGCGGCGCGGTCACGCCTGCGGGAGATCTACGAGACGAGCCTGCGCGAGCTCGGCTCGGCGCTGTCCGACGACCTGCGCGAGGAGCTCGACCGGGTCGCCATCCCGTTCGGCGACAACGGCGAGGTCCCCTCGGAGCCCGAGCTCCGCATCGCCCAGGCCCAGCTGGTCGGTTGGCTCGAGGGCCTGTTCCACGGCATCCAGGCCACCCTGTTCGCCCAGCAGATGGCGGCCCGGGCCCAGCTCGAGGACATGCGGCGCCAGCTCCCGCCCGGGGCGGCCGGGCCCGGGGCCCAGGGCCTCCCCGGCGCCGGCCGCTCCGAGTCGATGGGCGAGCCCGGCCCCGGCACCTACCTCTAGCCGCACCCCGCGAGGTTTGAGCGTTTATCCCTGCCGTGCAGGGCGAAACGCTCAAACCTCGCGGGGTTCAGACCGAGCAGACGTCGCGGTCGTCGGCGGCGCGCTCGTCGCTCGCGCCGGGTGGGCCGAAGCGGCGGGCGAAGGTGAAGGCCTCGGGCGTGGGGCCGTGGGCGTCGAGGTGGGCGACCTTGGCCATGGCCTCGCGCACGGTCGGCAAGGTGCCGGCCGGGACCCACCACAGGGCCTGGTGGTGGGTCGCCAGCTGGGCGAACCACTCGCGCCGCCGGCGCAGGAACGCCAGGTGGTCGGATCGGTAGACGTAGTCGGCGAGGGCCTCGACCGAGGTCCAGACGCTCATGTTGATGGCGAGGAGGGCGTCGTCGTCGTCCGGGCGGATCGAGGTGGCGTTGCCGTCCTCGGTCTGGAGCCGCCACACGAACCCGGTGGCGTCGTCGGCGATGGCGTTGATCGGGTCGAGCCCGGCCATGAAGTCGGCGATCAGCGGGTCATCCGGCGGGGCCAGGAAGCGCCCGATGTTGACCTGGGCCAGGTGCCAGTCCATGGCCCCGATGCTGCCACGTGGGCGGGCGTACATTGCGGGCGTGACGGTGCAGTGGCCCCTCCGGGGCCGGGCGCGCGAGCTGAGCGAGGTCGTCGAGCTGCTGGCCACGGGGCGCAGCGTGGTGCTGCACGGCCCCGCCGGGGTCGGCAAGAGCCGTCTCGCGGCCGAGGCCGCCGCCGTGGTGGCCGCCGAGCAGCGCCGCCCGACCCGGCGCATCACCGGCACCGCCGGGGCCACCGTCCCCCTCGCCGCGGTGAGCGGGCTGCTCGGTGGGGCGCCCGCCGCCGATGCCCTGGGCGGCGTGACGGCGACCCTCGCGACCGGGGTCGGGGTCGGCGTCCTCCACGTCGACGACGCCCACCACCTCGACGATGCCTCGGCGACGGTGCTGCACCAGGTCCTCGAGCGCGGCGACGTGACGGTGGTGGCGACGCGGCGCACGGGTGATTCGCTCCGTCCGCCCGTCGCCGCCCTGTTGGCGTCGCCCGCGCTGACGTCCGTGGCCGTCGACGTCTTGCCCCGCGAGGCGGTGGTCGAGCTGTTGGAGGCCGTGCTCGGCGGTCCCGTCGAGGGTGGCACGGCCCACCGTCTGGCGGACGTCTGTGCCGGCAACCCGCTGTTCCTCCGGGAGATGGTCGACGGTTCGTTGGCGGCCGGCACCCTGCAGCAGGCGGCGGGCCTGTGGCGGCTGACCGGCACGACCGAGGCCACGCCCCTGCTCGACGACCTGGTCGCCAGCCGTCTGGCGCCGCTCGACGACGCCAGCCGGGAGGTGTTGGAGATCGTGGCCCTGGCCCAGCCCGTGCCGCTCGACCTGCTCACGACGGTGACCGACGCCCGCCGGGTGGAGGTCCTCGAGCGCGGTGCCCTGCTCGAGGTGCGCGACGACGGCGACGGCCTGCGCGTGTCCACCGTGCATCCCCTCCACGCCGAGCGCTTGCTGGCCACGCTGCCGACCACGACCCGGCGCCGGCTCTCCCGCGCCCTCGCGGCGGCGACGGGCCCCGACCCGTCGACCTCGGTGGGGGACGAGATGCAGGCCGTCGTCTGGTCGCTCGACGGTGGCGTCCCCGTCGCGCCCGACCGGCTGATCGAGGCGGCGCGCGCCGCCTTCGACGTGGGCGACACGGCGAGCGCCGCCCGTCTCGCCGTCGCCGCCTTCGACGTCGGTGGGGGCACGAGCGCCGCTCTGCTGGCGTCGTGGTGCCTGGCCGAGATCGGCTGCCAGCCCGACGGCGCCGAGGTCGTCGAGCGGGCCATCGCCGCCGCCACCGACATCCGTGAGCTGGCCTTCCTCCACGTGCGGCGGGCCGAGGACGAGTGGTGGCACGGGCAGAGCCCGGATCGGGCCGGCGCCACCCTCGGCGCGGCCGCGGCGGCCAGCCCCGTCGGCGCCGCCTTCGCCTCGGCCCAGCGCGCCGTGTTCGCGGCGCTGGCCGGCGAACCCGACGATGCCGTCGACCACGCCGCCGGTCTCGACCGCCACCCGGATCCCTGGGTCGACTCGACCACCAACCTCGCCCTGGGGCTGGCCGACGTGCTCGCCGGTCGGGTGGAGGCTGGCGCGGAGCGGGCGACCGAAGCCTTCGCCCGGGTGCAGGCGGCCACCCGATCCTCGATGAACGGCGACCCCGGCGTCCACGTCGTCGTCCGCACCTACTGCCTGGTCCTGGCGGGGGCGATCGCCGAGGCCGACGAGCTGGCGCAGCTCGTCTACGAGGTCGCGATCACCCGGCCCGGCCGCCAGGCGCGGGCGTGGGGGGCGATGCTGCGGGGCGAGGTCGCCCTGGCCCGGGGCCGCCCCCTCGATGCCCAGCGCTGGTTCGTGGAGGCCGAGGTGGGCTGGGGGGACGGGTCGCTGCCGGGTCCGGCGCGCTGGTGCGCCATCGGCTGTGCCCTGGCGGCGGCGCTCACCGGCCGGAGCGACGAGGTGGACGCCATGCTGGCCCGGGCCGACGGCTACGACGGCACCGGCTTCGGGATCTGGGACCGCCGCCGCGACCGGGCGGAGCTGTGGGCCGCCCACCTCCGGGGCGACGGCTCCGTGCCGGCGCGGGCCGCCGCCGCCG
>DASVEC010000557.1:0-4003 GCA_036380755.1 Iamia sp.
ACGGCGAAGGGCTGGAGGGTGACGGTGGCGAGCAGGAAGATCAGGGTGAGGCCGGCGAGGAGGATGTTCAGGGCGATCTCGTTCGGGGTCTTCTGCCGGGAGGCGCCCTCCACCAACGAGATCATCCGGTCGAGGAACGTCTCGCCCGGCTTGGCCGTGATGCGCACGACGATCTCGTCGGAGAGGACCCGGGTGCCACCGGTGACGGCCGAGCGGTCGCCGCCCGACTCCCGGATCACCGGCGCCGACTCGCCGGTGATGGCCGACTCGTCCACGGTGGCGACGCCCTCGACGATGTCGCCGTCGCCGGGGATGACCTCGCCCGCGGTCACGACGCACAGATCGCCCACGGCCAGCCGGGTGCTGGGCACCTCGTCGATGGCGCCGTCGGGCCGTCGCACCCGGGCCACGGTCTCCTGCCGGGTCTGGCGGAGGGTGGCGGCCTGGGCCTTGCCCCGACCCTCGGCGATGGCCTCGGCCAGGTTGGCGAACAGGACCGTGAACCACAGCCAGGCGGCGACGAGCCCGGTGAACAGCGTCTGGTCCCGGAGGAAGAGCAACGTGGTGAGCACGCTGCCGACCTCGACCACGAACATGACCGGGTTGCGGGCCATGAGGCGGGGGTCGAGCTTGCGGGCCGCGTCGCCGACCGCGGGCCGGAGGATCGTGGGATCGAGGACGTTCACCGCGACAGCTCCTCGACGATCGGGCCGAGCGCCAGGGCGGGGAAGAAGGTCAGGCCGGCGACGATCAGCACCACGCCGGTGAGCAGGCCGCCGAACAGCGGGCTGGTGGTGGGGAAGGTGCCGGCGGTGGCGGGGACCTTCTGCTTGCGGGCCAGCGAGCCGGCCACGGCGAGGGCCGGGACGATCAGCAGGAAGCGGCCGACGAGCATGGCCAGCCCGAGGGTCGTCGTGTACCAGTCGGTGGTGGCGTCGAGGCTGCCGAAGGCCGAGCCGTTGTTGTTGGCGGCCGAGGCGAAGGCGTACAGGACCTCGGAGAAGCCGTGGGGGCCGGCGTCACCGATCGACGACGTCGCCGTGCCCATCACCACCGAGGCGGCGGCGAACCCGAGCAGGGCCAGGGGCATGGCCAGGAGGTAGAGCATGATCAGCTTCACCTCGGTGGCCTGGACCTTCTTGCCCAGGTACTCGGGCGTGCGGCCCACCATCAGCCCGGCGATGAACACGGCGAGGATGGCGTAGAGCAGCATCCCGACCATCCCCGAGCCCACGCCGCCGGGGGTGACCTCGCCCAGCATCATGTTGACCATCGGCACCATCCCGCCGAGCGGCGTGAAGCTGTCGTGCGAGGCGTTGACGGCACCGGTCGACGTGCCCGTCGTCGACGCGGCGAAGATGCCGGAGGCGCCGGGTCCGATGCGGAGCTCCTTGCCCTCCATGTTCCCGCCCGACTGCGTGCTGCTGACGGCCTGGTCGACCCCGATGCGGTCGAGGGCGGGGTTGCCGTTGGTCTCGGCGAAGCCGGCGAGGAGCGACGTGGCCAGCCAGAGGCCCATCATCACGCCGAGGATCACCCGGCCCTGGCGCCGGTCCCTGACCATGACCCCGTAGGTCACCGTGAAGGCGAAGGGGATGATCAGCAGGAGGTAGGTCTCGGCCAGGTTCGAGAGCGGGGTGGGGTTCTCGAAGGGGTGGGCCGAGTTGGCGTTGAGGAAGCCGCCGCCGTTGGTGCCGAGCTGCTTGATGGCGAGCTGGCTGGCGAGCGGGCCGCCGGGGATCGACTGGGTGACGCCCTCCACCGTGTCGGCCCGGACGAAGCCGTCGACGTTCTGGATCACGCCCTGGGTCACGAAGAACACCGCGGCGACGAGCGCGATCGGCAGGAGGATGCGCACCGTCGTGCGCACCAGGTCGACCCAGAAGCTGCCGATGGTGCCCGATCGGTTGCGGGCGATGCCCCGGACGAGGGCGGCGGCCACCGACATGCCGACGGCCGCGGAGACGAAGTTCTGCACCGTCAGACCCAGCGCCTGGGACAGGTGGCTCATGGTCGACTCGCCGCCGTAGGACTGCCAGTTCGTGTTGGTGACGAAGCTGACCGCGGTGTTGAAGGCGATGGTCGGCCGCACGCCGTCGTACCCCTCGGGGTTCAGCGGCAGCACCCCCTGGAGGCGCAGCAGGCCGTAGAGGCCGGCGGCGGACGCCACGCTGAAGGCGAGGACCGACAGGGCGTAGGCGGTCCACCGCTGCTCCCGGTCCGGGTCGATGCGAGCGGCGCGGTAGATCAGCCGCTCGACCGGCTGGAACAGGCGGTCGCCGGGAGCGGTCCCGTCCTCGCGCCCGCCGTAGACGGCGGCCATGTAGCGACCCAGCGGGCCCATGGTCACGACGATCAGGGCCACGAGGGCGGCGAGGGTGAAGAGGGCCGGGGCGCTCATCAGAAGCGTTCCGGCTTCACCAGGGCGACCACGAGGAACCCGATGAGGGCGACGGCGATGATCAGCCCGACCACGTTGTCGTAGCCACTCATCGCTCGTCCTCGTCGGGGCCCACGAGGTGGTCGGCCCACCGGACGTACAGGGCGGTCAGGAGGAAGAAGCCGACGATGGTGGCGAGCAGGACGACGTCTCTCATCGGTGCTCGTCCTCGGCCTCCGGCCCGGGGAAGCCGGGAGGGCCCTCGTGGACGATCGGCAGGCCGTCCCGCATGACGACGTGGGGCCGGGTGGGGTCGAGGGGGGCGTCAGCCGGGCGCCGCCAGCGGCGGATGCGGGCGAGGAAGCTGGTCATGACCACAGGTGTACGCCCCGCCCTGACCAGGGGGAACGGACTTCACGGGACCTTCACGGCGGTGGTGCGCCTCTTCACGCCGTGGGCCACACTGGGCCCGTGAGCGAGCAGGCCGGCGTGGTGGAGGAGTGGGACGACCCGCGGGGCGTCGGCGTCGTCCGGGCCAACGACGGTCGGGCCCTCGACCTCCAGTGCACCCACATCGCCGACGGCTCCCGCACCACGACGGTCGGCACCCGTGTCACCTTCCGGATCGCCCCCGGCCACCACGGCCACTGGCAGGCCGTGGCGGTCGCCCCGCTCTAGTCAGGTCTCGGCGACCATGACGGTCGTCGTGTGCCAGCCCTCGGCGCCGTCGGGGATGGGGGCGACGGGATCCTCGCCCTGGGTCTCGCCGTCGCCGTCGGTGGCGCGGACCTGGATCTCGTGGTCGCCGGGTTCGGCGTCCCAGGCCACGTGCCACTGGACCCAGGTGTCGTCGGAGGCCACGCCCCCGAGGTCGGCCTGCCTCCAGTCGCCGCCGTCGATGCGGACCTCGACCTTGGCGACCCCCCGGCTGGGCGCCCACGCCACCCCGGCGATGGGGACCCGGCCGGCGGCGACGGTGGACCGGTTGCGGGGGACGTCGATGCGGCTCTGGGTCTTGACCGGCGCCTCCTTGGCCCAGCCCCGGTCGATCCAGTAGCCGTCCTCGCCCTCCAGGGTCGTGAGGCGGATCTCCGAGAGCCACTTGGTGGCCGAGACGTAGCCGTAGAGCCCCGAGACGACGAGCCGGGCCGGGAAGCCGTGGGCCCGGGGGAGGGCCTCGCCGTTCATGCCCACCGCCACCAGCGCGGCCCGGTCGGGGTCGTCGAGCGCCGAGGTCGGGAAGCCGGCGGTGAAGCCGTCGACGGCCTCGCCCACCAGCTGGGTGGCACCGGCCTGCACGCCGGCCTCCTCCAGCAGGGCGCGCAGCGGCACGCCGCTCCACCGGGCGTTGCCGACGAGGTCGCCGCCGACCTCGTTGGACACGCACGAGAGGGTCACGACCTCCTCGACCAGGTCGCGAGCGAGGAGGTCAGCGTAGGTGAGCGACAGCTCGGTGGCGACCATCCCGGTGACCCGCAGCGTCCACTCGTCGGTGACGACGTAGGGCGGCGTCGGCGAGGTGTCGATCAGGTAGAAGTCCTGGTTGGCGATGATGTACGGCGTCAGCCCCGGCGTCTCGAACGGAGGCGCCGGGGGCACCGAGGCCGGTGACGCCGGGGCCGG